>DATIRX010000062.1:0-5196 GCA_035469225.1 Bryobacteraceae bacterium | reverse complement strand
AGGGGGACAGCGACAAACGGCGGGCAGACGACGATTTCAGCATCACTCGAAGCAGCGACCAGGGGAGCAAAGTCGTGCAAGAAACCTGCCGCTTCCGCGGGAGTCTTGTACATTTTCCAGTTGCCGGCGAACACCGGTTTGCGCATGCTTCCAGAATAGCCGCAGGCGGGCTACGCCAGCCGCAGGCCGTGGAAGGAATCGATGAGAGTGAAGTTCGTCCGAACGTCGTGTATGCTTTCACCGCGCTGCTCGATGCCGGATTCCTCGACGTTGCCTAAGCTGCCCTCGGCAGCCATCCGCAGGTACTCGACCTTGGCCGGATCGATACCCATGATCCGGCAGCAGGTGGCGTCCACAGCCGGAAGATTTCGGCCCATCACCAGCACTCCAGCTGGTTTCGGCGTGCCCTGAATCGGACCATTGCCTTCCATCCCGACGATGCCGTCCACAATGCCGAAGCTGTTGTGAAAGATTCGCGACAGCTCCACAATGGACTGCGGGATGCCGATCTGGTGCAGCTCATTCTTGGGCCATCCGTAGACCGAGCCCGGAACCAGGCCGAAGAAATTTTTCATGGAAAGCGTCGCGCCGGCCCAGTGATGCGTTTTCATCTTGGCCAGAGACACGACCAGGTCGGCCCGCAGCGCTGTGTTGGGGAGATAGATTTCATCGCGGTCGGCGAATTTCTTCACCGGACTTACATCGTCGCGGTTGAGATCGACAAACAAGTTGTCGAAGTTCGAAATTTCCCGATAGCGCGCCATCTCCACCAGCGAATACGTATCGCGGCGATGACCGGGACCTTCGCCGATGAGCACTTCCGACGCGCCCAGCGAGCGAAACACTTCATAGGCCGCGGCGACCACCGAAACGTCGGTATTGATACACGTTGCGGGATCGAACTCGACAAGATTGGGTTTGAGCAGCACCCTGCGATCGCGAACATCCAGCCCGCATTCACGCACGCCCTGGAGAATACGTTGGGCCAAATCCACCGAATAAGACGGAGCCTTCAGCACCACCACGGGTGACCGGCCGGCAGGCGCTTCGAGGCGGGTGCGAAGACCCTCCCAGCCCGCATATCCGGCGATGATTCCGGCGCCCGCCAGAGGGAAGAAGTCTCTCCGCTTGATCTTCATGCCATCTCCGTCTTCAGTAAGCCGAAGTTTCCACCGGGGGCGCCCAGGGCTTCCAGGGCCAGGATCGTCAGGTCGGGCGAGCCGGGTCCCGGCAGGGCCCCCAGCGCTTCCGCTCCGGCGACGCCGTGGAGCCGCAGCGCCAGCGTGATCCAGGCGCGAGCCATGGGGGACGGTGTCTCCTCAAGCCAGTGCCGCGCCAGATCCACCGAGCTGGACGCTTCCGCGCGGCCTTGCAGACCCAGCAGCGCCAGCGCGGTAGTTTCCGGATACGACCGCTGGTCTTCGCCCAGGGTCCACGGGCTGCCGTAATTCCAGCCACCGTCTTTGCAGCGCACGTCGAGCAGCAGGGCTTCCCCGGAGCGAATGCGCTCCTGCAGGCGGGGGTCGGACAGATGAGCCGAAGCTTTCTTCAGGGCGATGAGGGTATGCGCCGTGGGCTCCACCCAGGAGGACGTGCCTTCCTTCCAGGGCCAGCCCTTCAGGCTCAAGTTGCGGCCAGGATCGAAGAAACCAAGCCGGGCCAGCGCGCGCCGCCAGAGCTCCGACTCGGTGCCGGCAATCTTCAGCAGATAGCCGATCCCCTTCGCGTAGTGTTCGCCCAGGTCTCCCCGGATGTGAGCCAGGGTCAGGCACAGCGCCGTGCCCCATCCGGAAATGGCCGCGCCCGCGGTGGGAGGCCAGCTTCCATCGATGGATTGCCAGGACTTGAGCAGTGCCCAGGCCCGGTCAGCCGCGGGATCCCCATGGAGAACCAGCGCACCGTAGAAGGTAGGCTCCAGCCAGGACTGCTTGCCCTGGTAAAAGCTCCAGCCACCATCGGGATTTTGGGAGCGCCGGAGGATGTCCTGACGCACTCCCAGGTAGGAGTCAGCCACGAGGGTTAATCGGCTAGAATAGCCCTAAGCGTTACATCTAAGGAGGGTTCTGGTACCAGGTTGGCCTGGGATAGCCCAGTACTGGCCACAAGTTCTATTTACCCGGCTCAGGGGTTTATCTTAGAGTCGTTTAAGGGAAACAGCGAGGCTCCCATCGGTGAATCAACTGCTCCTTCAGTATTCCTACCTACAGGTCTTGGACCTGCTTACCACCCTGGCGTTCATGCTGCACGGGGTTCAGGAAGGCAACCCGCTGGTTCGGCTGGTCATGCACTTAACAGCCAATCCTTTGGGCGGCCTTTTGCTGGTGAAGTTGGTTGCGGTGGGGCTGGGCTTCTACTGCTGGAGGGTGGGACGAACGCGCCTGCTGGTCCGGATCAACATCCTGTTTGCCTTGATCGTAGCCTGGAACCTGGCCGCCCTGATTCTCGCCTCTTCTTAACCCTTTAGCGATTCCTGGCGGGCCAGCACATACTCGAGCGACTGGAGCAGCCAATCGCGATTCGTCTTCACGTCGGCGGTGAGCCGCCGGACCAGTTCTTCCCGGATCTCGAATAATCGATACCCTTGACGCGGCCGCAGGTAGCCGCGGGCCTTGGGTTCCCGCCGGAACAATTCGTCTTCGCCGAGCTCCGCCGCCAGTTCTTCGTAGCGGCGGCGATTATCCAGCAGCGCTTTCACGAGAAACGGCATCACCATCGAATAATCCGCCTGCATGCTTTCGGTGCTCTGCTGGTAGGTGTCCTTGTCTACTTTGCCCCAGGTCACTGCCTCAGACGGCGGGCAGGACGAGAGCGATCCATCGGTAATCGGCGCGGTGACGATCTGCACGTCAAAATTGTAGCCGCGGACATTGGGCAGACCCAGCACCTGGCCCAGCGCGGGTTCCGGCTGGAGGTTGTAGTTTTTGGGCACGCCTCCCCCCAGAATCAGCGTTCCCAGCGTATTCGGCGGATGATCGAACAGGCCCCAGCGGTGATACGCGCAGGCTTCGTAGACCTCGGCATGCAGGTCCAGCTCGAACTTGTAGGGATCCAGCAGACCGGCCTGACTCATGGCCCACAACTTCATGGAGTTCAGGAAGACGCTGCCATCGGCGGGAGCGCCGACAAAAATCGGAAGGGCCAGGCGGTGGCAGGTGGAAAGCAGACCGGCCTGGACGTGGTTCAAACGTTCCTGCTCGGCGTAGAAGGCTCCCAGCCGATAGCGCAGTTCCGTTCCGGTCATGCGCCGCTGAAATTCGGGACGCAGCAGGACTGCCGAAAGGAATTTGTCCTGATCGAGCAGCACATCCTCGTCGAAGGCCATGTCGGTGACGCGGATGGTGCGTTCGTCCCGCAATGCGCCGTCGTCGCCCCAGATCGGGACTTCAAATACGGGGCCCTTGCGGTGGTGGGCATCCAGGCTGCGATGGCCATCGTGATAGCAGACCGCATCGGTGGTGGAAAGATAAGCGATCCAGCCGGACTCCAGCAGCGGGATCAGCCATGCCTGATGCTGGCCGCTGACCGTGACCGGACCGGCGATCGCAACGGTGAGGGGGCAGCCCATGCCAATGGCGCGATCGAGGATGGTGTAAACGCGGCGCAGGAACGCTCCGCCGAATGCCGGGAGACAATGCGTGAACAGCTCGTCGAGAGTTTCGACCTGATCGACCCGGCGGACGCGGACCTGGGGACGGTCATGCGGTGAATCAGGAGGCATGTGATTTGATCTTACTCAAATTGGCGGCGGAAACTCTCCATCGCGCGCTTGAGCTCTTCGATTTCGCGCTCCAGCGCCGCCACACGCTGTTCCAGATTCAGGCGCGGGCTGCCGGATTCCGGCTGGGTTTCCGCTGCCGCGGATTGCTCTTCGCAGCTCCACAAATGTTTCCAGCGCCCCCGGCCCGCAGGCGCCGCCAGCGCATCGGGCTCGCGCGCCGCCAACGCTTGGAGCACGTGCTCCACTTCTTGCATATCCGCAAAGGGGTGCATGCGCTCCGTACGGCTGCGCAGCTCGCCGACGGTTTGGGGACCGCGCAGCATCAAGACGCACAGAATCGCCAGTTCGCGGCGTCCCAGGTTCAGCGACTCGCCCAGCCGGTGCGCGTATTTTTCGACGCGATGCCCGGCGCCGCTGACTTTCAGAACCAGATGCTTCTGGCGTAACAGCTCCAAACCCTGCGCTACCGTCGTTTCGTCGTAGTTGACCATGGGTTCGCGGCTGGATTTCTGATTGCAGGCATTCTGGAGCGCGCTGAGCGTGAGCGGATAATATTCAGGCGTCGTCAGGTCTTTTTCAAGCAGCGACCCGAGCACGCGGACTTCTATGGGATGGAGAAGCTCCACCTTGTTATGATCGCGCACTACCCGGGGTCTGCAAGATCAAGGCTGCGTCTTGCGGCGCTCGTTGACAGCTGCCTGCACCGCGGTCTGGAAGAGCTTCTGCATCATTCCGTTCATGGAAAGGTACTTGGGATCCATGAGTGCGCAGGCCTCCTCAATCGTGCCGCCCCCATCCATGTGTTGCCGGGCCCGATCCAGAGCCTCGTTGTTAATGAACTGCACCTGTGGGGAGGTCTGAATGCTCAAGTTAATCTTCGATCGCAGGCCGGACCACATATCCGCCGGCGGGCTCAGACGGCGCATGGTCCGGAACAATTGGGAAGCCGCCCACAGCATTCCGATCAGATACACGACCCCTCCGTACATGATCAGGAAATCGCGGTTTCCGTCGTCCGGCAGCTTGACGAAAAAAAACACCGCGATTCCGGTGATGGCGGCCATGATAAAGCACAACAGAACGACGTAAAACCGGCTCACGCCGTGCTCGACGACGTCAAGATTGTGGAGCAATTGCTCGCGCCGGTCTTCCGGCCGGCCCGCCGCGTCCACTTGGGCGGGCGGCAGTTCCCAGCTATCGGGCCGCCGGATATCCGACTCACCTGGACGCGCTCCGCTGGAGCCGATCTGGAAGCTGACTCCTGGTCCACCGGACCCGCCCCGCCTCAGCAGCATATATAGAGGCATGACCAGAAGCAGAACCAGCAGGAAAATAGCGGCGAACACCAGCATTGCGCCCAGGGTGGAGCTCATGGCCTGGCCCAAGGACGTCAGCAGGATCTTGGTCGCCTGATCCATATTCTTTCCTCATTCTTTCCTCGTGATCGGACGGGTTAACGGATGGCTTTAATTCTACTC
>DATIRX010000061.1:0-4829 GCA_035469225.1 Bryobacteraceae bacterium | reverse complement strand
GCGAACATTTTCACGCGCAATTGCGGCCAGATCTGTTCTTCCGGCACCCGTCTGCTGGTGCAGGACAGCATCCACGATGTTTTCGTCGAAAAGCTGGTGAAGGAAGTTCAGAAGATCACGGTCGGCCCGGAGGCGAACGCGTCCGTCGGCCCCCTGGCGACCAAGGCGCAGTACGAAAAAGTGCAGAGCTATTACCAGCTGGCCGCGCAGGAAGGCGCCAAAGCGGCGATCGGCGGCGAGCTGCCGCGCGACGAGAGGCTCAAGAAGGGCTGGTTCGTTACACCGACGGTCTATACGGGCGTCCACAACGACATGCGCATCGCGCGCGAGGAGATTTTCGGCCCGGTGATGGGCGTGATCCGCTTCAAGGATGAGGCCGACGCGATCCGCATCGCCAATGATTCCGACTACGGTCTTGCCGCCGGCCTTTGGACGCGCGATGTCAGCCGTGCGTTGCGCGTTTCGGCGCTGCTCGAGGCCGGACAGGTTTACGTGAACGAGTATCAGACCGGAGCGATGATCGAGACTCCCTTCGGCGGTTATAAGATGAGCGGATACGGACGCGAGAAGGGCGTGGAGGCGCTGCACTGCTACACCCAACTCAAATGCGTCACGGTGAAGCTGTAGGAGGAGCGCATGACGACATTTGAGAAACTCAATCTCAAAGATCACAAGCAGATCGTGGTGCTGAACGCGCCGGAGAGTTTTGAGCCGGAACTGAAGTCGCTGCGCGGCGTCACCGTCGTCCGGGACCTGACAAAAACCGGCGAGATCGAGTTTTCACTAGTGTTCGTCACCAAGCAGAAGGAAGTCGACACGCTGGGAAAGGCCATCGCCAAAAAAGCCCAGGGCGACGCCGTAGTCTGGTTCGCATATCCCAAGGGTTCGTCCAAGAAATACAAATCCGAGATCAATCGGGATAGCGGATGGAAGGTCATGGGCGATGCGGGATTCGAACCCGTTCGGATGGTCGCGATCGATGAAGACTTTTCCGCCGTGCGCTTTCGGCGGGTGGATTTCATCAAGACCCTGACTCGCGGCAAGGAGCATCGCATGTCCGCGCAGGGCAAAGCCCGGGCGGCCAGGAATTAGCTTGCTGGTTGACCCCGCTCCGGGCAGGATTGTCGTCGAGAATCTGGAGGCCTGGTACGCCGCGCAAGCCGATGTACCCGGAATCGAGGTTCATCGCGATCCCGACGTCACCTGGATGCTGAGCAACGGGACGACCTGGGCGAACAGCGGGATGTCGATGCGTTTCAGCGCAAAGACCGCGGGCATGCGGCTCGATGAAATCTTCAAACGTTACGCGCAACACGGCCGCGGCATCGGATTCTGGGTGGACGACCAAGCCACGCCGGCCGATCTTACGGATCATCTCAAACGCTTGGGCCTGCGCTGCAAGAAACGCTTCCCCGGCATGTGGTGCGATCTTACGAAGCTCCCGAAGGTCACCGTTCCCGAAGGAATCCGCATCATCCGGACGCCGCATCACTCCATGTACCTGCGGCATCCGCATCCCAACTTGGGACCGATCACGACGGAGATCCGCCGGCATGAGCTGAATCGACTGGCGCATCTGGCCGCCCAGTGGCCCGATCACTTCTTCGATTTCGTCGCACTGGCGCCCGGGAACCGTCCCGTGGGAGCCTGCTCCATGTTTCTGAGCGAGTCCGCCGCGGGACTCTATGACGTAGGAGTTCTTGAAAGCCAACGCGGCCGCGGCATCGGAACCGCCATGCTGGCTTACGCTTTACGTTTTGCGCGCGATCGGGACCGGGAGCAGGCGGTGCTGCTGGCCTCCGGCATGGGATACGGCATGTACTGCCGCGCCGGATTCCGTGAAGTCTGCAAGGTCGCTTACTGGTATCGATCGCTCCGGGGTTGACATATACTGGACGGGATGCCACTCCGTTGGGCGATTCTATCAGTGTTTGTGGCCTCCGCACTGGCGGGCCAGGCCAAGCAAGACCAGGCCAAGCAGGGACCATCGGGCGCCTATCAGCAAGCCGCCCGGCTCCCCGCGCGCATTCTCGATTTCAAGGCGACCCCGGCTGCGATTCAGCCCGGGCAGTCCGCGACCCTGGTGTGGGCCACGGAGAATCCGAATTCCGTCACCATCGGTCCGGAAATCGGCAATGTAACCGCGCGCGGCAGCCGTCAGGTCAAGCCCTCGGCGACCACCACCTACACTCTTACAGTGGCCGGGCCGAACGGCACAGAAACGCGATCGGTGAAAGTAACCGTCGCCGGCACGGTCGAGCGCGCCTCCTCTGACAGCAAGGCTGGCCCCCGGCCGGCCCCCCGCATGGCGGACGGCAAGCCCGATCTTTCAGGAGTTTACAATTCCAGCTCGTTCAACTTCGGCGGCGTCCCGGTGCGCGGCCAGAACGACCCCATCACGGCGACGCTCAAGCCGGGAGCCGAGAAATTCAAGGTCGTCCGCGGGCCCACCGATGCGGGACTATATTCCACCTGCAGCCCGACCGGCGTGCCCGGGGCTTATTTTGTTCCGTACCAGTGGGAAATCGTGCAGGGCCGCGACCGCGTGGTGATCCTGTACGAATATCCCCATCTGTTCCGCGTGATCCCGATCGACGGCACGCCGCATCCCACCGATCCCGATCCCACCTGGATGGGCGATTCGGTGGGGCACTGGGAGGGCGACACGCTGGTGGTGGATACCATCGGATTCAATGACAAGACCGAACTCCCCGGCGGCTACAGGCACACCGAAGCGCTGCACGTAGTAGAGCGTTTCCATCGGGTGGATCTCGACAACCTGGATTACCAGGCGACCATCGAAGACCCGAACGTGTTCGAAAAACCTTGGACCATCTCGCGCGGTTTCCCCTTGCGTCCGGATCTGACGAAGGTGGACGAGTTCATTTGCGAGAACAACAAGGACTACAGTACGTTCTTCGACAAGAAATAGGATTACCATGCGACTGACGCTCATCACCTGGATGTCGATCTGGATGTCAATTTCGTTTGCCGCGGCGCAAGCGCCCCCTGCGGCGGCCCCGCCCAAGCCGCAGCGCGTGCAGCCGCCGGCCCGCATCAGCGATTTCCGCGCACAGCCCGCGACGGTTCAACCCGGCCAGTCGGCTACGTTGATCTGGGCCACCGAGAATCCCAATGCGATCACCATCAGTCCGGAGGTCGGCCGTGTGACGCCGCGCGGCAGCCGCCTGGTGACTCCGAAATCGACCACCACATATACACTCACGGTGACCGGGCCGAATAATACTGTTCTGACGAAGGAAGTGACCGTGACCGTTCCGGGAACTGCGGCGATCGCCAGCGCAGCGCCGGCCGGCGAAGTTAAAAGAGAAGTTCCCCGCCTGGCGAATGGCAAGCCCGACCTCTCCGGCGTGTACAGCTTCGGCGGCGGTGGCGGTCGAGGCGCTGCTCCTGGAGGCGGGCGAGGTGCTGCGGCACCCGCCGGTCCGGAGTTGAAACCCGGCATGGAAAAGTATCGCGTGGTGCGCGGACCCACCGACGCCGGGGCCCTTTCCGACTGCATGCCGATCGCGGGACCGGCGGCCTACACCGTCCCGTATCAATTCCAAATCCTGCAGACGCCCGCCTACGCGGTGATCATGCACGAATATCCGGGCGTGTTTCGTATCATCCCAACCAACGGCGCGACCCACCCCGTGGATCCCGATCCGACCTGGATGGGCGATGCCGTGGGCCGCTGGGAGGGCGACACGTTAGTGGTAGACATGGTCGGCTTCAACACGCGGACGGAGCTCAGCGGCTACAAGCACAGTGAGGCGCTGCACATCGTCGAGCGTTTCAGCCGCCCGGATTTCGATACGCTGCAGTACGAGGCCACGCTCGAAGATCCCAACGTGTTCGTGCGGCCGTGGACCGTCAGCCGGACGTTCCCGCTTCGCCCGGACTTGAACAAGATCGACGAATTCGTTTGCGAGAACAATAAAGACTACAGCAAACTGTTCGTGAAGTAACGACGTGGCTGACATCGAAGTTCCCGTCCTGATCGTCGGCGGCAGCCTGGTCGGCATGTCGAGCGCCATGCTGCTGGGGCATTACGGCGTGCGGTCCCTGGTCGTCGAACATCATCGCGGCACCGCCATCCATCCTCGCGCGGCGCAGATCACCCAGCGGACCATGGAAATCTTCCGCACCGTGGGCGTCGAGCAGATCGTTCGCCGGAAATCCGCGGAGCAGTTCGTCCAGGATGGCGCCATCATGGGCGTGGAATCGCTGGCCGGAAAAGAGATCGCGTATTACATCGCCAACCTCAACGACGGAATCCGCGACCTGAGCCCCTGCGAGCGCGTGTTCATTTCCCAGAGTCTGCTGGAGCCCCTGCTCAAGCAGCGCGCCGAGGAACTCGGGGCTGAGCTGCGATTCGCCACCGAGATGACGTCTTTCGAGCAGGACGACTCCGGCGTCACGGCGCATATCAAACACCGGGATACCGGCGAGACCGCGACGGTGCGCGCGCGCTATATGATCGCCGCCGACGGCGCGCACAGCCGGGTCCGGGAACGCCTCGGAATCCGCATGCTGGGCCGCGGTGTTTTCTCCAACAGCATTACCATCTACTTCCGCGGCGACGTCGGACCTCTTTTGCGCGGGCGGAATCTCAGCGTGATTTACGTCATCAATCCGGTCCTGCGCGGGTTTTTCCGCATCGAGATCCCCTTCAGTTCCGGATTTCTGGCGGTCATCGCGGTAGGCGATCCCGCGCATCCCAACACCGATGTGTCCACCGGTCTCACCGACCAGGGCTGCCTGGATCTGCTCCACGCCGCGCTGGGCGTCGACGATATTCCGGTCAAGATCGAAGACGTGATGCG
>DATIRX010000060.1:0-8823 GCA_035469225.1 Bryobacteraceae bacterium | reverse complement strand
TGAAGCTGCAGGATGAGGCCGCGCAGATTCTCCATGACGAGCGTCGCCGCATGGGCGCCCTGAACATCGATCGCGTGGAGTTCGAGGCGGTCGTATCCGACGGCGAGGTCCAGGGCATCAACACGCGGAAAAAGAACCGCGCCAGCGAGCTGATCGAGAATTTTATGGTGGCCGCCAACGGCGTCATGGCGCGGGCGCTCACCAATGCCGGAGTGAGCTCCATCCGGCGCGTGGTCAAGACCCCCGAACGCTGGCCGCGCATCGTCGAGCTGGCGGCCCGCTACGGTGAAAAGCTTCCCGCACAGCCGGATTCCGGGGCGCTCAATACGTTTCTGCAAAATCGAAAAGCGGCCGACCCGGATCATTATGCCGACGTGTCGCTGGCGGTGGTGAAGCTGATGGGCCCGGGCGAGTACGTGCTTGCGCGAAAAGGAGAAACCGACCCGGGACACTTCGCGTTGGCGGCGCACGACTATACGCACTCCACGGCGCCCAACCGCCGCTTTGCCGATACCGTGACGCAGCGGCTGATCAAATCGGTTCTGGGCAAGCAGGCCTGTCCCTACCCGGATCCGCAGCTGGATGCGATCGCTAAGAACTGCACGCTAAAGGAGGATGCCGCGCGCAAAGTGGAGCGGGTGATGAGCAAACGCATCGCCGCCGTGGCCCTGCAGCATCGTATCGGAGAGACATTCAATGCGGTGGTCACCGGGGCGGGACCCAAGGGAGTATTCGTGCGGGCGCTCGTGCCTCCCGTCGAGGGCATGCTCATTCGCGGCCAGCAAGGCGCGGACGTGGGAGACCGCTTGCGCGTGCAGCTGGTCGGCACCGATCCGCAGCGCGGATATATCGATTTCGCGAAGGCTTAATCCACCGCCGCGATGCAATCGATCTCCACGCGGACATCGCGCGGAAGCCGCGCGGCTTCGATGGTGGCCCGCGCCGGAGCATTCTCCGCGAAGTAGCGTGCGTACACTTCATTCATGAGCGCGAACTCACCCATGTCCTTGAGATATACGGTTGTCTTGACGACCTTATCTAACGAGGACCCGCATGCTTCGAGAACAGCCTTCAGGTTCTCGAGCACGCGCTCGGTCTGCGCTGCTATGTCGCCGGCGTCAATGAGTTTGCCGGTGGCCGGATCGAGAGGAATCTGCCCGCTCAGGAAGGCCAACCCGTGGGAGATGACCGCCTGCGAGTAGGGCCCGATGGCCGCGGGTGCATGGTGGGTCGAGATGATTTTCTTCATAGCTTTAGAGTGCCGATGAGTTTGTTTACGTGCTCGATGCCTTCCTGCGCGAGGAATCGATCCAGTTCGCGGGCGATGCGCAGCGGAGCGGCGGGATCCCAGAAGTTGGCCGTGCCCACTTCGACCGCCGAAGCGCCGGCGATCAGAAACTCGGCCGCATCCAGGCCGTTCGAGATCCCGCCTAAACCGACCACAGGTATCTTCACGGCGCGCGCCGCTTCATACACCATACGCAGGGCGATGGGTTTGATGGCCGGACCGGACAATCCGCCAAATCCAGCTCCTAAACGCGCCTTACGGGTCCGGGGATCGATGGCCAGCGCGATAAAGGTGTTCACCAGCGAGATCGCGTCGGCCCCGGCTTCCGCGGCAGCCTGCGCCAGCGGCTCGATGCGCGCGATGTTGGGGGACAGCTTCACGATCAGGGGCCGCTGCGAAATCGGGCGCACAGCCCGGACCACCTCGGATAACAGGACCGGGTCGCTTGAAAAGAAGATTCCACCGTGCTTGGTGTTGGGACACGAGACGTTCAGCTCATACCCGGCGAGGCCTTCGGCGTCCTCCAGCACCCGGACCACCTCGACATAATCTTCGACGGCGTAGCCGAACACGTTGGCGAAGATGGCAGTGCCGGCGCCGCGAAGCTCAGGCAGCTTCTGCTGGACGAAGGCCCGCACTCCGATGTTCTGCAGGCCGATGGAATTGATCATGCCGGCTTGGGTCTCCCACACGCGCGGAGGCGGGTTGCCGTCCATGGGCTCGCGAGAGAGGCCTTTGACGATGATGCCGCCCAGCGCGGACAGATCCACCAAATCCTTGAGTTCCACCCCATACGCAAAGGTGCCGGAGGCTGCCAGCACGGGGGTCTTCAGAGGAACGCCGCACAGCGAGATAGCCAGGCGGGAAGGCATTTCGTCACAGAATAGCAGTCCCTGTTGGGCTAGTGGGCAAAAGAACAGGGTACTAAGGTCTTCCACTGATGGCCCAACTGAGTGGAACAGCGGAACATATAAGTGTGGAAAAGCCGCCCATGGGCAAGCTTCGCTCGCTCTCGTCTAAGTACTCGGTATTCACTTCCATCCTGCTCCTGTGGGTTGTGGCGACCAGCTTGTGGTGGGACATTCATCTCCACACGTTCAACTGGACCAAGGGCTTGGTCTTGTGCGGAATCGTGCTGGGCGTGGGTGCGGCTATCTCGCGATTCACCAATCGGCTGCTGGCGCGTCCTCTGACGCTGCTGGAAGCCGGCATCACGTCGGTGCGCGAGGGACGTCTGGAGCCCATTCGGGTAAGCCGGACGGGCGATGAGATCGAGTATCTGGGCGACAGCTTCAACCGCATGATCGCGGCGCTGGCGGAATCCCAGGACCAGATTCGCCAGTATCAGGAACTGCTCGAAGACCGCATCCGGCAGCGAACTCAGGAACTGGAAAAGGCCATGCACGGAGCACTGGCCGCCAGCCAGGCCAAAAGCGAATTCCTGGCCAACATCTCGCACGAACTGCGGACCCCCATGAACGGACTGCTGGGCATGCTGGACCTGGTGCTGGACAGTAACGTGGGCGGGGAGCAGCGGGAGCAAGTGGAGATCGCGCAACGCTGCGCCTATTCACTCCTGGACCTGCTGAACGATATTCTCGATCTTTCCAAGATCGAGGCGGGCCGGATGATTCTGGAAAAGGTGTCGTTCGACATGCGCTCCGTGGCGGAAGACTGCGTGCGGACGCAACAGGCCAAGGCGGCGCAGAAGAACGTGGATCTTCGTTTCGGATACACCGGGGAGGCGTTAAGCGTGATCGGGGACCCGCTGCGGCTGCGGCAGATCGTGTTCAACCTCCTTTCAAACGCACTCAAGTTTACGGAGAAGGGCTGGGTGCAGGTGAGCCAGAGCGTTTCGAAGGGGGCGGACGGCAGCGTCCGCATGGTGCTGGAAGTCGCCGATACAGGGTCGGGCATTCCGGCCGACAAGCTCCCGTTGATTTTCGAGAAATTCACGCAGGCCGATTCAAGCATCAGCCGCAAGTACGGCGGCACGGGTCTGGGATTAGCGATCACCAAGAGGCTGGTGGAATTGCAGGGCGGGCGCATCCGCGTGGAGAGCCGGGCCGGGCAGGGGAGTACGTTTACCGTGGAGATTCCATTTGAAATCGCGCCGGTTCTGGCACCCACAGTGGAGTTGCCGGCGCAGAAAGCAACGGCCTCGCCGGCTTCGCGCCAAACCCGGCTCCTGCTGGTGGAGGATAACGCCGTGAATCAGCGCGTGGTCCTGGCGATGTTGCGCAAGAAGGAATACAAGATCGACGTGGCCAATAATGGCCAGGAAGCTCTCGAGAAGCTGCAGGCCTCCACGGAGGCGTACAGCCTGATTCTGATGGACGTCCAGATGCCCATACTGGATGGTCTTGAAACCACCCGGGCCATACGGCGCAATCCAGGCTGGAATCATCTGCCGATCATCGCCATGACCGCGCATGCCATGATCGGCGATCGCGAACGCTGCCTGGAAGCCGGGATGAACGGCTATATATCCAAACCGGTTCAGCAGGCCGGTTTGATCGCGGCCATCGAACAGTTCCTGGCTTCCGGGCCGGGTGTGCCGGCGCCGCAGGCCAGCGGGGTGGAACGCATCCTGACGCAGAAGCTGATGCAGCAGGACCGGGCCCTGGTGAGTGAGATGCTCCGGCTGTTTATGGAAGTCGCGCCGGACCGCCTGGAGAAGCTGGAGACCGCAGCCGCGCTGGGAGATGCGGAAACCCTGGCCGAAGAAGCCGGGAGGATTGGCGCCGCCGCCGAGCACATTGCCTCCACCAGCCTGGGACAATGCGCCAGAAGCATCCATGATGCAGCCGTGCGCGGCGATTTTGGGGCAGTCAAAGCGGACGTAGAGGCGCTGCGGCGGGAGATCCAGTCGCTGGAAACGCTGACGACGACCTGATCCATTCCCAGGTCTGACGGACGTCCTCTTGCGTCGTGGCGACGTTTCCGATCGCCAGGCGAAGCACAAATTTCCCATGCAGAGTGGTTCCGGAAAGGAAAGCCCGGCCGCTGGCGTTGATGCGCTCGAGCAGATCGCGATTGTCTGCATCCGATCCGCGGTAGCGGAAGCACACCAGCGAAAACAGAACCGGGGCGGCCAGCTCAAAACGGGAGTCGGCGGCGATTTGCCGCGCCAGATCCTGCGCCAGTTCCATGTGGCCGCGCAGGATGCGGGTAATTCCTTCGCGTCCGAAGTATCGCAGGACGAACCATAGCTTCAGGGATCGGAAGCGCCGGCCCAGCGCCAGGCTGTAGTCCGATAGATTCACGGCGCGGTCCTGCTCGGCAGCCTGAAAGTAGGGAGGCACTTCTTCGAGCGACAGCATGCGACGCATCACATCGGGGCGGCGCGTATAGAGGATGCTGATGTCGACGGGCGTAAAGAGCCACTTGTGAGGATTGACCACCAGCGAATCGGCCTGCGCCGCTCCGTTGAGGATGTGGCGGTGTTCCTCCAGCAGCGCGGCGGAACCGGCGTAGGCTGCGTCCACATGGAACCAAAGCCCGTAGCGCCTGGCAATCTCGCCGATTTCCGCGATGGGATCGACGCTGGTGGTGGACGTAGTGCCGACGGTAGCAACCACGCAGAAGGGCTTCCTTCCGCCGGCGAGATCGGCCTCAATGAGCGCGGCGAGAGCATCCGGACGCATGCGGAATTGGTCATCGGAAGGAACATGGCGGACGTTGTCGAGACCAATGCCCGCGGCCAGAGCGCCACGATCGATCGAGGAATGAGCATGCTCGGAGGCATACAGCACCAGGGCCGGATGCTGGCCTGTCCGGCGGGCTTGCGGCGCTGCGAGTTCCCGGGCGGCAAGAATCGCGTGCAGGCTGCCGGTGGAAGCCGTGTCGTGGATGATGCCGAAAAGTTTGTCAGGAAGTCCCAGCCATTGGCGAAGCCAGTCCAGCGTGACTTGTTCCAGTTCGGTGGCCGCGGGCGATGTCTTCCACAGCATGTGATTGACGTTGAGCGCAGCGGCCAGCATTTCGCCCAGGATGCCGGGCCCGGACGCAGAGATGGAAAAGTACGCGAAAAAGCGCGGATGATTCCAGTGGGTGATGCCGGGAACGATCAGGTTGCGGAAATCCGCCAAAATGGCGTCCATGGATTCGCCCTGTTCGGGACCCGCGGGCGGCAAACGGTCGATGAGTGCGCCCGGCTGGACGTCGGGAACGACCGGGAGGTCGCGGATATCGCGGAGGTAGTCGGCCATCCAGTCCACGGCCTGGTGGGCCGCGGCGCGGAATTCATCGGGGGACATTTCAGAAGATCCTGCGCTTGAGGCGCTCGACGGTAAACTTGGCGGTGTCGGCGACGGCCATGACGGTCATGACGCCGGCCTGAACGGGATCGGTGACGACCAGATCGGCCGCCTCCGGGACGCTGCCGGCCATGTTGAGACTGACGACCAGAAGGCCTTGCGCGCGCACTTCCCGCACGGCGATTTCGATTTCGCCGCCCATGAGAGATCCCGCCATGACGAGCGCCTTGACGCGAGGTAAACGTCCGGCGGCGCGGACGGCATCGGCCAACGGCTGCTCGCCCACCAGCGGAATGGTGTCGATGGAGATGTGTTCGCCGCGGATATTGTGGCGATCGGCCTCGGTGATCGCGCCGAGTGCGACCTGCCCAACCTGCGCGCCGCCGCCCACAATGATGATGCGCTTGCCGAAGACCTTCTGCATGGTCTGCACCTGCGTTACCCGGTGCACCACAGGCAGGCTGCGCAGGCCCTCCAGCAAACGCTCGGGATCGCCGGGAACATCAATCTCGAAATAGGTTATGGTTTCGGGAGCCTTTTCCTCCACGATTTCGATGCTCAGGATGTTGCCTTGCTCGTGCGCGATGACGCCGCTCAGCTGGTGCAGAACACCGGGGCCGGGATCGGCAGCCACTTCTACTCCAATTCGTTGGGACACGCTTAGTCCACCTCGTACTTCTTCAAGATATCCGACCAGCGACCGTGCGCTTGAAGCAGGAGCTCGGAAATCTCGCGGACGGCGCCCTGCCCGCCGGCGGCACGGGTGACGTAGTGGGCCGCGCGCTTGACCTCGGGCCGCGCATTGGCGGTGGCAATGGCCAGGCCCACCCGGCGCATGACCACGACGTCGGTGAGATCGTCGCCGGCATACGCGGTTTCTGCAGGCGCGATGCCGCTCTGGGCGAGGATCTCTTCGAGGATGGGGATTTTCTCGATGTGGCCCTGGTATACGTATCGCATGTTGACCTGGCGGGCGCGTTCGGCGGTGGCGGGAGAAACCCGGCCACTGATGACGCCGGTGGCGATGCCGTTCCAGGAGAGCCACTGTAATGCGATGCCGTCCTGAGAATCGAACGCTTTGGTTTCGAACATACTGCCGTCGGGCGCCGGGACGTTGATCAGGCGGCCGTCGGTGAGGACGCCGTCGACATCCATCAGCAGCAGCTTGATGCGCGCGGCGCGCTGTTTCAGATCGTCCTGGTTCAGATCAGGCGAAGAGACGTTCATAGAGTTGGTGTTGTTGAACAGAAAGCTCCTTGTAAGCGTCTTGATACTCGGCGCGAGGGTCGATCACCGCGCCGGTGGAAGCGGGAAGGTCGCGCATGTTGTCGATGAGGCCAAGGCGTTCCAGCGCCCACAGAGCAGCGCCGCGGCAAGAAGCCTCCGTTTCGGTGCAGGCCGTGATGGGCCGGCCCAGGGCGTCCGCCATCATCTGGGTCCAGCCCGGCGAATGCAGCAACGCGCCGCCCGATGCGATTACTTCTTTGGGCGTCCCGTGCCCTGCCACCAGCAGACCGTAGATTTCGCGAAAGCGGAGGGCGACAGATTCCAGCGCGGCGCGGAGAATGTCGAAGGCTTCCGTGGAGGCTGAAAGGCCGGTAATCGAAGCCCGCAGGTCGGCGCGCCAATAGGGAGTCCGCTCTCCGGAAAAGAACGGAAGCATGGTGAGGCCATGGGTTCCAGGTCGGGCGGCCTCCAGACGAGCTTCGAGATCCCTGGGAAGCGCGAGCGTGCGTTTCATCCAGGCAAAGACGTCACCCCCATTGGAGAGCGCGCCGCCGGTAACGAAGCGCCGCCGGTCCACGCGATAACACCACAGCCCGGGGAAGATGGCCGTCTGCGGGGTATCCAGAGCCAGTCGCATGGCTCCGGTGGTGCCCACCATCAGGGAGGCGCGATCCGGCGAAACGCACCCGCTGCCGAGGTTATTGCAGGCTCCGTCGCCAAGCGCCGGAAACCAGCGGGCCTTGGCGAAGGCGGGCCACCTCTTCCGAAATTCCGGAAGCAGGTCGTCTTCGGCCTGATCGACAAGAGCGAGATCAGCGAGCTGGTCGCGGCGAATGGGCAGCCCGCTCAGAGTCTCCCGGGCATAGTCGGCGGCGTTCTGATCCCACAGCCCCGTGGCGGAGATCATGGATGTGGAAACGCTGGCGCGGCCGAACAGCTTCCGAAAAAAATACTCGGGAAAGCTCAGGAAGCGGTTGGTGGCGCGGAGCTGGTCGGGATGATTCGCGGCCAGCCACAGCAGTTTCGCGGGCCAGTAGCTGGAGTGAGGAACGCAGCCGGTGCGCGCATGGGCGTCGGGCACATGAGCGACCTGATCGCCGCTGCGCGTATCGAGCAAATGAAGGATGGGAAAGGTCGGCTGGCCGGCGGCATTCACCCCGCACAATCCGTGCCAGAACGCGCTGCCTGCAACGGCGGCGATGCGAAATTCGGAGGCTTTCACCTGGCGGTGAAGCTCGTCCAGGCAATCGATGGCGAGCTGCGCGAGCTCTTCGGGATCGGCTTCGGCGCCGCCATCCGGAGTCGTCCGGATGCGGTAAGCCAGCTGCGCGCCATAGCCTTCCATCTGGCGGGCCCCGGAATCGAACAGCAGAGCTCGGACCGAAGAGCTGCCGACGTCGAGGCTGGCGATAAAGGGGTCGGCGGGGGCTCTCACGGTGAGTTTCCGTTATAGCATGGCGGTCATCCTGCAGAAGGTCCACTTTGTCCTGAGACAAGCCAGCAGCCAGCCCTTCAACACGCAGCCGCATCATCCTTGCCCGAGTGGATATAGCATAGGATTCATGGCACGATCCGCTGCATTCATCCTGGCCGCGATTCTGACGCTTCTGCCGTGGGCTGCGAGACCGGCTGCCGGCCAGGCGAAGGCCGCCCAGAAGCCAGCCTCAAAAGCTACTCCGCGCGCACCCGACGGCAAGCCGGATCTCTCGGGATTCTGGCAGGGGCCGCTGCTGCGCAACATGTTCGAGAGCGCCGGCGGACCTCCTTTGAACGCGGCCGGCCAAGCGGCCTATCGCTACAACATGACGCAATCGATCAACCCGGAGGGGCTGTGTATCTTTGCCGGCGTTCCGCGGGCCAGCATCAGCGGCGTTCCGTTTGAGATTCTGCAGAACGGCAATCGCCTCGCGTTTCTGTACGAGCTGATGACCACCTGGCGCTCGATTCCCATCGACGGCCGGAAGCAGCCGCCGCTGGACGATATCGAGCCGTCCTTTTTCGGGCATGGCGTGGGGAGCTGGGATGGCGACACTCTGGTGATCGATTCCA
>DATIRX010000059.1:0-4798 GCA_035469225.1 Bryobacteraceae bacterium | reverse complement strand
GATCTTTGGCCATCGGCATGTCGCTGGGCATCATGTTCTGCGGCGCGGGGACCTTCTCAGTGGACTACTATTGGGCCCGCTATCTGACTGACCGCCGAGTTCAGCGCCCGCTGGCCGAGGCGCCGGCGTACACCCGAGGAGGTTGAGGCATGCGACCCTGTCTTCCGTGCTTCGCCATCCTATTGCTGGCCGGTTGTTCCGCCAACTCCGAAAAGAGAGTTGCGCGGGAAGCCGCAGCCGCCATGACGGGGAGCCCGGAGACTCTCACGGCCGTTTCCAGCCTGACACTGGAAGGTCACGGGACCGGCTCCGATGCCGGGGGCGCTTTTACCATTGCTTCCTACACCCGCAGCACCAGCTACCGGCGCAGCCAATGGAGACAAGAGCAGACCCGCGTGACAGCGCCGGCCAACGCGACAGAGGTTCGACGCGGCGGCTTCGACGGCAAAGCCGCGTATGATGAAAACCCCGACGGCACAATCGCTCGCCTGCCACAACAGGAAGGTCGACGCAGGCGCATCGAGATGTACCATCATCCTGTCGGATTGCTGCTCGCGGTGTTTTCCAATGCGGCTACACTGAGCAACACCCGCACCGAAGGGAACCTTGCCGCCGTCGATATCACCCTCGGCGGAGTAGTCTACTCGCTCTATATCGACGCCGCCACGAAGCTTCCCGCCAAGATCGTCTCCAAGGAAGCAGGCGAGGTTATGGAAACCTCCTTCAGCCAGTACGTCACTTTGCACGGCTACAAGCTGCCCGGGCGAATTGTTGCCAAACGAGATGGACAGGTCACCAGCGACCTCACGATTACCCGCCAATTCGCCGGCCCGGACCTGGGCAGCTTAGGGATGCCCGGGGCGTAAATTCGCCTTCGAAGTATGGCCTTCCGCATTCCCATTCTGGCGCTGACGTTGGTCACCGTCGCCGCAGCCCAGCCCCCACCCGGTATCCGGCTTCCGGAAGGGAAGGGGAGGGAACTGGTGGAGCGCGTCTGCACCAGCTGCCATTCGAGTGCGGTATTCGCCGGCAATCCGGGGGGCTTGACCCATTGGAACCTGATCGTGGCGCAAATGATCCAAAAAGGAGCCGCCGCGACCGACGCCCAGTTTTCGCAGATCGTGCAGTATCTTGCGGACCGGTTCGGATCCGTTCGGAATCGCACCACGCTGCCGGATGGGCCGGGCAGGCAGACCGTGGAGCGCGTCTGCGGAAATTGCCACACTGCGGAGCTGGTATCCGACCGCCGGGGCGATCTGCGGACCTGGACCCAAACGGTGAACACCATGCTCAACCGCGGAGCGAAGGCCACCCCGGAAGAGGCCGTCGAAATCATCAGTTATCTTGCCCTGCAATTCGGGACCGACGTGAGCGTGGGCCCGATCCGGGTCAATCAATACGAGACCGCTGAGCTGGAACTCGCTCTGGAGATTCCCGAGAAGGAGGCACAAGCGATCGTGAATTATCGGGCCGCCCACGGCAGAATCAAGAGCTGGGAAGAGTTGGCGGGGATCTCGGGCGTGGATCCACTCAAGTTAGGATTAAAGCGCGAGCGCATCGAATACTGAGCTGGTCTTGCTTCGCAACTACTTTGCGCCGCGAGGTACAGGCGAGCCGTACACTTCCATCCAGTCGACACGCGTGCCGCCGCCGGGACCGCCGCCGCTGCCGCGCATCAGGTCGGTAAACCCAACCTCGTCAACCTTACTGAGATCTACGCTGTTCTTCCACACGCCATCGATGGTCTCGACCACGCCGCGCTCGATATCCAGGCCGCGCCACCTTACGTCGGCCAGCGAGAACTCGGTTTCGAGCCAGTCCTGGGAGTAGCCTTCGGCATGATCGCCGACCAGGAACGTACCATCGGCGAGCTTCAGTACGGGGCGAAGGAGATGAAATCCGGCTTCCTTGGTGCGCCATCGGATTTTGGCTACGGGACCGCGCAAGTCGACGTAGCTGCCCTTCTCCCGCATCGTCAGAGCCCAGTTCGTCGGAGAGGATCCGGACCAGATGTAGGTCGGGTCGTCGGCCGGCGCTTGGTGCCTCACGATGCGAATATCTTTATTGTTCGGCCCGTACAACTTCAGCTCCAGATTCGGATTGGTCATGTGGTCCTGCCGGACCTTGGGCTCTTGCGCGTGGTCGGTTTCGAGCGGGTTCTTCCAGGTTTCGCGGAAGAACAGGGGAGGGCGGTGGTCCTCGGGATATTCCTTCGCGGTGGCAGCCTGCTTGCCCTTCGCGGCACTCGCGGAGGGTTGCTGCTGCGCCGATAGTGCGACGGCCAGAGTCGCCGCAACAAGTGCCGTTGTAATGGAAGGTTTATTCACGATGGCGACCTAACGTCGCCAACCATTAGAATGCATATTTGAGCGCGAATTGGATCACCCGATAGTCGCCCGCCGAGAGCCCGCTGGTGCCGCTAATGTCGCTGGTTATCTGGCCGAAGGTTCCTGAGTTGAGGGCGGAAGCCGGAAGCGCCGGATTGAGGTGGTTGGGTAAGTTAAACGCCTCACCTCGTACCTGTACGGTTTGCCCTTCATGGACCCGGAAGGTCCGCGAAAGCGCCAGATCCAGTTGGATGACTCCGGGGCCCCGGATGTTTCCGATCCCCAGGTTGCCCAAAGTCCCGATTGCAGGCGTGGCGAACGCGGCCTTGTTAAGCCATTGGATGCAGGGCGCGGGCGAACAACCCGTGCTGCTGGAACGAACGTCCACTCCCCCTACCAGATTCGGCCGTTGGCTGCCTTCCCCGTTCAGCGCCACATCGGTGCCTAAGGTAACGGTGGCAAACTGTGCGGAGCGCAGCTTCAGAATCGGGGAAATCTGCCAATCGCTGGCAACCAGCCTTAGCGCACGATTCTGGAACCTAGGCGTCTGCGCCACCACAGAAAGATTAAACAAGTGGCGCTGATCCGAGGAGACCAGATTCGGCGCGCAATTGCTGCGGTCCGCCCTGCGATTATTGGGCGTGACGGAAGAGACGCCGTTATTGCCGGGTTGGCCATTCCATTCATCGCTGATGCAGTGCGACAAAGTGTAGTTGACCAGAATGCTGGTTCCCGCGCTCAGGCGTTTCTGCGCCGACAGATACAGCGAGTTGTAGCTCCCGGTCCCGTTCGGCGCGCCCTCTGAAACAATCCCAAACTGTGCCGCTGTTGGGTTCGCGGCGTTGAGCGGGCGACGCTGGTTATTGGTTGCAGTGGTGCCGCAATTGGCAAAACTCTGACCGCTGATGATACAGGGGCCGGTTCCCATGAAAACCGCCGGGTTCAACTGGTCCGCCGTGACCAGATGGAAGGTGTTATTCCCTAAGTAGTTCGCCGTCACCAGCCAATCTTTCCCCATTTGCCGCTGGACGCTGAGGTTCCACTGGTTGACCCACAACGGCTTCCAATTCGGCGGATAGGTGATGTAGGCCGCCGCGCTGGGGAATGGCATCGTCTTGCTCAGTGTGATGGGCAGGGGATTTCCACCCGGGTAGGTGGCCCAAGGATCGGACAAATTCACGTTGTTGATCGTCACCGCATTCCCTATGGGCACATCCTGCCCAAAGGAACTGAGTGCGTACAAACCGGACCTATCCGTGTAACTGCCGATGGCCGCACGAATGGTCATCTTCCCCTTACCGGTGGGGTCCCAGGCGAATCCCAAGCGGGGCACGAACTCATTCCAGCGGTTGTGGGCGATGCTGTTTCCGCTGGTCCACTGGGAATCGCCTGGGAAAACCACTCCCGGAGGGGCGTTCACGTGAACCTGGCTGCGAACTCCCTGATTGAACAGTCCCTTATCGAAGCGCATGAACAGGCCCTGCTTGCTGTAAATCGGCAGGAACGGCTCCCACCTCACGCCGATGTTCACCGTAAGCCGGGGGGTGACCTGCCAGGAATCCTGCGCGTACATGCCGATGTAGTACTGGCGGTTATAGAAATAGGAAATGTTGCCTTGCGTCCAGCTGACGGCTTGCCCGGTCATGAAGTCGGCCAGTGATAATCCGGTCACCGATCCATTGAACGTCGGCAGACCGGTTGCGTTGATGCCCGACTCATAATTTATGAGAGTGTGCAGGAAAGATCCGCCGAATCCGAGCTGATGGTTCTTCTTCACCCAACTGATATCCTCGTTCAGATTGTAGTTGGGGCCGGTCATATCGTGATTGATGATGGAGTTTCCGGAGCCGATAGCGAAACCGTTCCCGGTCACCGAGATACGCGGCGCGGCGGCAGGATTGTAGGGTGCCGCCACGCCCAACTCCGGCCAGGTGGCGAATCTATCCACGATCTTGGGAATCTCGGAGCGATTGGCTCCGATGCGGAATGAGCTGACGACGCTGGGACTGATGAGGTAGGTGTCGCCCAGAGCCAGCGAATACACCCGGTCGTGCTGGGCGTTGCTGTTGAGAGTCAGCGCATTTTTGCCGTCAAAGGTAGTCGGCTGCTCGAAGTTCGTTTCGTAAAACCGGCCGAAGATGGTGTTCTTATCGCTCATCTGATAGTCGATCCGGGTTACGCCCATGTGTTCCGATTGGTTGGTCTTCAGACCGTAGTTCACCTTGCCGCACGGGTTGGTTGGAACCGGCAGGTACGAGGCGATCTTCAAGGCCGCCCGGTTGAGTGACGCCGGAGTGATTCTGTTGCCGACGAAGCCAGACGTCTTCAACGTGATGTTGTTTCCGGCGTTGCATTGCGGGCCGGCGATGGTTGTGAAATCTCCGGCCAGCATGTCGGGTGTGGGCACAAAAGCGATGCTCTGGGTCGGATCGGACTTCTGTATGGTGCCCTGATAGCCGGCGAAGAAGAAC
>DATIRX010000058.1:0-20756 GCA_035469225.1 Bryobacteraceae bacterium | reverse complement strand
GGTATTTGTGGTGGGCGGAAAAGCGTTCACCTCCACCATCCTCCAGCAGAATTGCCACGAGTTCATCAGCTTTGAATCGCTGCTGTCGGATGTGCCGGTCAGCGTCGTCCTCCCCGGGGAAACCCGGCAGGCGCGGCCGCGCGGCGATCGTCCCGAGCGTTCCGATCGTCCGGACCGCGGAGCGGATCGGGGTCCCGACCGTGGCGGCGAACGGCGTCCGCGGCCGGCTCCACTGGAGCTGACCCAGGCCATGCCGCTGGTGGAACGCGCGCTTCAGGTATTGGAGCGTCGCGCCGTGCAGCCGCAGCTGGGCTTGCTGAAATCGACCATGCTCCAGCTGGATTCGGCCTTCAACGAGCGGGCCTACGGAGCGGGGAGCTTCTCCGATTTCGTCGAGAAGCTCAAGCGCGATGATCTGGTCAACGTCACCGGCACCGGCGGACGATACGTGATCGAGCGCAAAGGATCGTCCCAGCCGGCAAGCGCGAACCTCAAGCCGGAAGACTTGCTGCCGGCGCTTCGGGATGTAGCCGAGAACCACCGCCTGGACATCGAGAACGGCGTCCCGGTGGAAGAATTGGCCAGCTGGTTCAAGGAAGAGCATCCGAATCTCGATACCACGGCCTACGGATTCCAGCAGTTCAGCGAGTTCCTCAATTACGCGCAGGATAAGACCGTGGTCCGCCTGGAGCCGAACGAGGAGCAGGGCGTGATGATGGTGTACCTGGGCGCGGAGTTCTATCCGCCGGCCGAACCGCCGGCTCCCGAGCCTCAGGCCGCTCCGGAGATCGAGGAGGAAGTGGAAGAGCCGCAGCCGTACGTGGAAGGCCAGCCGACCATCTTCGAGCCGAATCCGCCGCCGGCCAAGGCCAAGCGTGCTCCTTCGACACGCCGGCGTCCGCCATCGTCCAAACCCGCGGGAACAGGCGGAGGCGCGGGACGCCGTCCGCGCGGGCGGAAGAAGCCCGGCAACTGAGGCTGATCATTCATGGGTATTGAGCGCATTCTCCCCGCGGGCGGAGCTTCGCCCCGGGGACATTACACGCCGGCGATGCGTGCCGGGGATTTCGTGTATGTGAGCGGCCAGGGCCCGATCGATCCTGTCACGGATAAGCTGGCGGCCGGCGACGTCGAGTTTCAGACGCAGCTCACGCTCTCCAACATCCGGCGGATTCTGGAAGCCGCGGGCGTGGGAATTACGGATGTGGTCAAGTGCTCGGTGTTCCTGCGCGACATTTCGGAATTTCACCAGATGAACCGCGCGTACGCCGCGTTTTTCGGAGATCACAAACCGGCGCGCACCACCATCGAAGCGAAATTTCACCAGGCCGAAATGCTGGTGGAAATCGATTGCGTGGCGTATCAGCCGCGCGGCTGATACACCGGATTAGTTCTTGGCCTGCGGCGGAACGTATCCGGGCGGCAGAGCCGCGCCTTCGCCGAAGAAATAGTCTTCCATCTGTTTGAGCAGGAACTCCTGGGCCTCTTGCGTTCCCAGGTTGAGGCGGTATTCGTTCATGATCATCTTCATCTGCTCGATCCACAGCTTCCAGGCTTCCTTGGAAACGTTTTCGTAGATGCGCTGGCCCAGCGGATGCGTGTCGAACGGCGCCTCATCCAGACCGGGCATCTCGCGCTGAAATTTGACGCAGAAGACTGTGCGTCCACTCTGGTTGGCCTGTTCGATGCCTGGTCCACGCCCGCCGCTGCCGCAACCCATTTCGTAAGTTCCTCTCGATTTCAGGATAGCGCGGCAGCGAGTTACGAGGCTGCCGGGTCCGCTTTGGGCGTGGTTTTCTTGGCTTTCACGGCGTCCAGGTATTCGGACAGCTTCAAGGGCAGCCGCGCGCCTTTTTCCATGTGGCGTTGCACCGCCCGCTGATACCTCCGCAGGGTCTCCCGGCGGGACGAATCGCGCAGGTTGCACGCTTCGATATCCAGCAGAAGCTCGACCTCCCAGGGCCGGAAGGTGTTGCGGTGCATGTTGCCGCGCAACAGCTCCTGAATCAGACGGTTGAATTGCGCCAGGACTGCATCACTATCGGGCAGGGATTCATGCATCGTAGCTAGGCGTTCGATGGCAATGTTAGCACACGCGCCCGCCTAACTCATCTGCGCCAGCCACAGATGAATCGACTGCAGCTGTTTGCGGATGGCGTCGCGATCCGCGGCGTCGGGTTCCAGCTCCATATACTTGAGCAGATCCTGGCGGGCGGCATGATGCCTTCCCAGTTCCAGCGCCATCAAGCCGCGCCGCTTATACCAGGGAGCGATGTCCGGCGCGCCCAATAACAGCAGGTCCAGTGTCGCGATGGCTCTCTCGAAGTCATGCGTCCGGACGTACACCCCTTGGAGGTTTTGCAGCATCCGCATGGCGATCTGTTTGGGAGTGGCCCGCTCCAGCAACGCCGGATCGGCGACCTGGGCTCCGGCCAGCGCGAAACACTCCTGGGCCGTGATCTGGCGGCCGCCGTTAAAGGGATCGATGTAGGTGGAAAAGTTCCCGTCGTTGAATTCCAGCACGAAATGCCGCGGCAATCCGATGCCAAACACAGGCATGTGCAAGCGCCGGGCAATTTCCATGTACAACACGGCCAGAGTGATGGGAATTCCGGTGCGGCGCTCGATCACCTGGTTCAGGCAACTGTTCAGAGGATCGAAAAAGTCTGCCTCGTTGCCATGGAAGCCCAGCTCGCCGAACAGGTAGCTGCTGGCCTTTTCGACGAAATCGCGTCCGTCGTTGAAGTTGCGGAGCCGGTCGCCCAGAGAGGCAGCCAATTCATTGAGCTGGTCTAGGAACGGCTCGGGCCGCAGGTTTGGAAAGTGAATACTGGCCAGATCCAGCGCGGCCAGGTCCAGCCGGACCCGGGCGCTCTCTCTTGCCAGCACCTGCTGCAGATGATTCACCTGCCCCTATTGTATTATCCAGCCAGACTGATATAGCGGAAGCCGGCACGCGTCATGCGCGCGCGATCCAGCACGTGCCGTGTATCCAACAGGATGGGGATCCGCATCATGGACGCCAGCGATTCCCAGTTCAGCTCAAGGTACTGTGGCCACTCCGTGACCAGGACCAGCGCGTCTGCATCACGCGCGGCCTCATGCGCGTCGGATGCCAGGATGACATCCATGCCGGAGTGCTCCTTCTTGAATCGTTCCATGGCGACGGGATCGTGGACCTTCACACGCGCGCCGCGTTCCAGCAGGTGGCGCGCCACGTCCAGGGCGGGAGCTTCCCGCAGATCGTCCGTATGAGGCTTGAAGGCCAGGCCCAGCAGACCCACGGTGCGGCCCTTGAGAAGCTTCAGTTCCCCGAGCAGTTTCTCCACGACCCGTTCCCGTTGTCGCTGATTGACCTGGCGGGCGGACTTCACAATCGCCATATCCAGCCCGTATTCGGAGGCGGTGGAGATGAGCGCGGCGGTGTCCTTTCCGAAGCACGATCCGCCCCACCCGATTCCGGCTTGCAAAAAGCGCGTGCCGATACGGGCATCCAGACCGATGCCGCGGGCCACCTGTGAGATATCCGCGCCCACCTTTTCCGCAAGCTGGCCAATTTCGTTGATGTAGCTGATCTTGAGCGCCAGGAAGGCATTGGCTGCGTACTTGATTAATTCGGCCGAAGCCAGATCGGTGGAGATGAGCGGCACCCCACCCACCCGCTCCGGTCGCGGAAGAAATGTGGGCGGCTGAAACGTCTGATCGAGGATCGGCCGATACAGCGTGTAGAGTACTTCCGCGGTCCGGGGATCATCGGCGCCGATCACAACGCGATCCGGGTACAGGCTGTCCAGCAGCGCGCTACCCTCGCGGAGAAACTCGGGATTGGAAGCCACAGCGAAACAATCTTTGCCGCTCCCGCGCCGCTCCGCAGCCTCGCGCACCAGTGCACCCACCCAGTTCCCGCTGCCGATGGGCACGGTGGACTTGTTCACGATCACGGTGAAATGTGGACCCAGACGTTCTCCCACGCCTTCAGCGGCGGCTTGCAGATAGCGCAGGTCGGGCGCGCCTCCCACACCCGGCGGCGTACCCACAGCGATGAAGACCACCTGGGCATCGGGGATGGCCTCAGAATAGTCCATGGTGAACCGCAAGTTCGGCCGGGCCTGCACGAGCAGGTCCTCCAGGTACGGTTCGTGAAAGGGTACTTCGCCGCGCTGCAGCGCGCCGATCTTCTCCGCAACCGGATCCACGCACGTGACCTGATGGCCGAGATAAGCCAGGCAGGCCCCGGTGGTCAGTCCTACGTAGCCCGTTCCAAGGATCGCAACGTTCACAATGTCTCCTATTTTACAACCGGAAGTGCCGCTGGGAGAAGGAATTGCAGACGCTGGTGCGCCTCCCGAAGGCCCTTCTCTACCTCATCGGCCGCAAGGCCCCGAAAGAACAGGAAGCCCAGGTAAGTAGAACCTTCCGGAAGGGGAAGCATTTCCTGGCCTTCCTTGGCCGTAATGACGATCTCCTCCACCCCGGGGACCCGGCGGGCCTCCTCCAGCCCCAGGACGCCCCGGTAGACGCCGGCGCGGGGGATGGGGATCATCATCACTCCGTGGGCGCCTGGCGCCAGCCGGACGCCGGAAACGTCCTCGCCGAGGGCATGGCGGAGGAGGAGGTGCTCCAGACTGCCATCCGGGGCGGCGAATCTCAGAACCCGTGCGCACAGGCCCCCGATGGGCCGGGCGGCGACCTCGAGCATCCACACGCCCTGCCCGTTTACGCGCATTTCCGCGTGCACAGGGCCGTCGGTCAGGCCGAGCGCCCTTACTGCGTCCTGCGCAGTCTCGCGAATGTGCGCCTGGATCCCAGCGCTTTCGCGGGAAGGCGTCACGTAGATCGTTTCTTCGAAGTAGGGACCCTCCAAAGGGTCGGGTTTGTCGAAGAGCGCCAGTGTCTGAAGCGTTCCGGCGGTAACCACGCCTTCGAGTGCGAACTCCCGGCCCGGAATATAGTCTTCGACGATGAGATCGCCTTCCTTCATGCGTAAGATGCGAGCCGCCGCATCGCGAAATTCCTGCTCGTTATTCGCACGAATGACACCGCGGCTGGCGGATGAGTCCAGCGGTTTCAGCACGCAGGGATAACGAAGATCGGCTGGCGGCGATGCGCTGGAGCAAATACGAAACTCGGGCACACGCAGACCCCCGGCGCGAAAGCGTTCGCGAGTCAAACGCTTGTTGGCCGCGGTGCGCGCCGCCTCGGCAGGGTGATAACGCAAGGCCCCCAGGTATTCCGCCGCCTGGGCCGCGACGCACGCGGGCCGGTCTCCCACCGCGAGAACCCCATCAAAAGGTCCGCGTGCAACCAGCGATTCGATACCCGGCTCGGGATCCTCAAAGCGCACGGGAGCGGCGTCATCGCCCCAAGGATTCTCCAGGATGTGGCAGCGGTCGGTTGCCAGGATCAGCTCAATATCCAGCGCTCGGGCGGCTTGGGCGAACTCGCGCACCTGATAACCGGTGGTTGCGGCGAAGAACAGGACGCGCTTCATCCCATCCATAACCCCAGGTACTCTGCCGCGGACGGTGTGCGGACGCCGATTCCATTTAGCTCCCGAAGCCCCTGATCGTAAACGCCGGACACCGCATCGGCGATCAGGACCACGCGAAAGTCGCGCGCGCTGGCGCCGTATACGGTCGCGCGGGGACAATTCGGAAAGTTACAGCCCACCACGACGATCGTGTTGACCCCCAGATTCCGCAGATGCGTCTCTAGCGGCGTTCCGTAAAACGCATCCCAGCGCGGTTTGTACATGGCCCATTCATTGTCCGCCAGCAGCTGCAGCTGGTTCGCTAACAGGATCGCTGCGTCCAGGCGGTCCCTCGAATGGGGCTTTAAGGGTTCGGCCAGTTCCGCGCCGGCACTTCCCGGCAGCACCACCGTCTGGCCGTTCTCGATGGAAGCACGGCGGCAGAGATCGGCGTTGGTCCCATCCGGCAGATACAGCCGGATCACGTGCACGATCGGCAGACGCCGGTGCCGGTAAGCATCCAGCATGCGGCGCATGACCGGAAGACGGTCATTCGTCCCCGCGATTTCCGCCGCAGCGCCCGGTGCAGTGAAATCGTGTTGGACGTCAATCGTCAGAAGGACGGATCGCGCGGCAACCGGAGTCGTGTAGTCGGCCGGCATTTCAGACTTGCGGAGCCGGCTCAGCGCAACAATACCAGGGTTCGTCGAGATGGGGGACGGGGAGTTGTTGAGGAAGGGCGGGCGCCGGCGAACGCAGGACCAATTCCCAGAGTTCGCCGAAGATCTCCGCGCGAGATTTGTTCTGATCCTGCCGGCGGCTCACCGTCTGGAACACACAGGATGCCAGCGCGTCCACCTCCGCGTCGGCGTGCTTCCAGGGATACACCAAAGACTTTTCGTCGAATTCGCCGAGCACCGCGCGCAGATCCGGAAGCTCCAGCAGCCGCGAGTTTTTCGTCACCAGCAGCCGCAAGGCGAGCTGTACGGGAGCCGTATTCTCCACCAGTTCCAGTTCCGCCAGCGCGCGCAGCATCGCGCCGTAGCCGTCGATCGTCGTCCAGGGCGTGAATGCGATAAACGTCGGCTGGAGCGCTAGGCCGGCCTCGCGCATCGACGCGGCAACCTCAAAGAAATCCTGACGCGTGTGGCTTTTTTCCAAACGGGCCAGGACCGAATCGTCTACCGATTCGACGGCGCTGGTCACAAACAGGCAGCCCGTCTCCTTCAGCCTCGGCAGCAGCGCGCGATGCTGTTTCAGATGCTCGATCTTGATGGTGGCGTCGTAGCTGACTTCGGGGAATTCGGCATGGAAGGCCTCTACGACCCGCAGGGCGTGGGTGGGGCCGTTGAAGAAGTCGGGATCGCCAAACGTGATGTGGCGCGCGCCTGCCGCGACCTGCTGGCGGATGTCTGCCAGCACCACTTCGCTCTGCACCACGCGAAACTGTCCCTGGTAGACCGGAACCACGGGGCAGTGCCGGCACATGTGCTTGCACCCGCGGCTCGCCTCGGTGTATCCGGCGGTGATCTTCTGGCCGTTCTTCCGAAGGCGCGAATACGCCGTCAGATCGGATAAGCCGCTGCGGTCGGGAGTCAGGAAGGCGAGCCGTGGCATGCTCCCGCCCTCCGCCAGGGAGTCTCCATTCGCCAGTTGCGCCAGCGCAGCCTCGAATTCCCCGCCGATGGTGGCCTCCACGCCGAGCCCGCGCAACAACTCGCGATTCAGGGGAGCATACAGGCCGTAGCAGGCCAGACGCGCGCGCGGGTTAAGCTGCTTCACGCGCTCGATCACTGGAATCGCCAGCCGGGTGGCCGTATGCATCGGAAGGTGGAATGCCACCAGGCCAGCGGCTTGAATTGCGGGTTCGGCTTTATCCAGGGTGGTGACGGCCAAATCCACGCACACCACATCATGTCCATCCCGAACCAGCCAGGCTTTGGGCGAGCTCAGGCCGAAGGGCTGGTGCCCCAGCTCGTAGGTGGAGACAAGTACGACCTGCACTATTTCGTCATCATTTCTTCTTTTTTGGAGCGGCGGCTTGCTTGGCGATGATCGAATCCTTGACCTTGTCATAGGTCGCCTGAGGGACGATCTTCCTAGACACCAACTGGTCCTTGCGATCATACGGGCGGCCGGCGATGATTTTCTGCGAATATGCATCGCCGATACCGGGTAGCGCCTTCAACTGGTCTGCCGAGGCCGAGTTGATATCCAGCAACTCGCCGGCCTTCTTGACGGTATCGGTCGTCTTTACCGCCGCTTTCTTGGGAACATCTTTGGTCTGAGCAAACGCCATCCCTGTGAAAAGCGAGCATGCCAAAACGGCGGCAAACAGTCGCCGATATAAGGAGGTATTCATGAACCCTAGTGTAACCCCGCTAAACTCTAACTATTAGTCTGACAGAACCGATACAGCCGCGCCCGGGTTTGGCCCGGTCCCTTGTGGCCGGGATCCTTGCGACTTTGCGCTATTGGACCCAGACGGAGGTCCATGCGTTCGCGTTCTCCGTCGCCGCCAACGTGCTGCTGGGATTCTTTCCCTTCCTGATCGTCAGCGTGTCGCTTTCGAGGCTGTTCTTCAGCGGGCAAACCACGGTGGCGGCGATCGATTTCGCGCTGCGCGATTACTTCCCCGAAGCGCTGGGCGACTTCCTGAGCAAGAACCTTCCGCAGCGGCCGGTTACCGATTGGGTAGCCCTGGTACTTTTGCTGGTTTCTTCCAATGGCATTTTTGTCCCGCTAGAGGTGGCTCTCAACAAAGTCTGGGGCATCCAGAAGAACCGCAGTTACCTCCACAATCAGCTGGTTAGTCTGCTGCTGATTTTTTCGTGCGGCACGCTGGCGCTGCTTTCGCTCGGCATCACCGAGCTGCGCGTGGGATCCTCCAGCGGCCTGCGGATTGAGCAATGGACCTCGATCGTGTTCTTCAAGCTGGCTGCGGTGCCGCTCACGTCGCTGATTCTCTTTCTGATCTACCGGTATCTTCCCAATGGCCGTCCGCCGCTTTCGCGGGTCGTGGCTGCGGCCATCGGCGTGGGACTCCTGCTGGAAGCGCTCAAGTACCTGAACGTCTTGATCTGGCCCTGGCTGGATGCGCGGATTCAAAGGGAATACGGCGTGTTTCGATATTCGGCGACCATCCTGTTCCTGAGTTTTCTCGCCTCGATGCTGGTGCTGGCGGGTGCCGAATGGTCGGCTCGAGGCCATTCGCTAAAGGATGCAGCAGACGCCGGCGCGCAATCATGAGAAGGATGCTGGCCATCATCACCGGAGCTTCCAGCGGGCTAGGCGCCACGTTTGCCCGGAAACTTGCCGCGCGCGGCTATGATCTTTTGCTGATCGCGCGCCGGGAAGACCGCCTGCAATCGATCGCCTACGAGATCCGCGAGCAGTATCGCGTCCGCGCGGACGTCCTGGCCGCGGATCTCGCTGACGACGCCGCACTGGCCGATGTGGCCGCCCGGATCCGCGCATCTGACGATCTCGGCCTGCTGGTCAACAATGCGGGATTCGGAACCCTGGGCTACTTTACCGATACGGATCCTGAGAGCCAGGAAAAAATGCATCGCCTGCACGTGCTTGCGACCCTGCGGCTGTCGCATGCCGCGCTGGCGAATCTGGTCCCGCGCGCCACGGCCGGAACGGGAATCATCAATGTTTCTTCGGTGGCGGCTTTTGCCGCATCGCCGCAGAATGTCAGCTACGGCGCCACCAAGACGTGGATGAACAGGTTCACCGAAGGCATGGCCATCGAGCTGGGCACGAACTCCTCGCCCGTCACCGTGCAGGCGCTTTGCCCGGGCTTTATTCTTACCGAGTTTCACGATACGGCAGGAGTGGACCGCACTGGGATTCCCGCGTCATTATGGATGACCGCAGACTTTGTCGTGGCCGAGAGCCTGCGCGGTTTCGATCGCCGCACCCTGTTTGTCGTTCCGGGATGGCGCTATAAACTGCTCGTGGGGATGCTCGGGCTGCTGCCAGGCTCCCTGATCCGGTGGGGGTCGATCCGGACGGCGCAGCGTTACAAGCGGCCTAAGAAGTAATTTTGGGTTTCAGGATGCCTCGCCGCTCCAGCCAGGCGCGCGACCATGTCCGTAGCCGCTGGAAGTAGGGCAGAAGTCGCCGCACGATCGCGTGGTCCGTGCCGAGCACAGCAATCCCTGCCGCGAAGAAGACGAATCCGGGTACGATCGGCAACAGGCTGCCGATCACCCCCAGGATCAGCAGGGCAACGCCGATCACGGTGCGGACGATGTGGCTCATGGGAAGGTCTCGCCCATTCCTACGTCCAGAGTAGCGGGTTCGTTCCATGACAGGGCGTAAAATAGGGGCATGGCGTTGCTGAGCGATCGGGCGGGGAAAACCTCCCGCGTCGTTGTGTTGCCCGCTTCGCTGGAAGACCCTTCGAAATCGCCCCCGGGGCTGTACCGCATCGGACTGCTGCTCGCCTGCGGATCGATCCTGGCGTTTTTCGTGGCCCTGGTGGTGGCCTTCTACTGGCGCTCCCGTACGCCACCGTTCTGGGTGCCGATCACCCTGCCCCACAGCCTGTGGCTTTCCACGGCGATCATTCTTGCCAGCAGCGGGACCTTTGAGGCGGCCCGACGGGCTTACCGCCGCGGCCTGCATCCGGCCGCCGCGCGCCTGCTGGTCGCCACTGCCTGCCTGGGAGCCGGATTCCTGGCGTCGCAGCTATCGGCCTGGCTGAATCTGGTTCACCGCGGCTACTATATGGCGCAGAACCCGTATAGTTCCTTCTTCTACATGTTCACCGGCCTTCATGCGGCGCATCTGATCGGAGGGTTGATCGCCCTGTTCGTGGTGGTGCTGGGCCGCTCAACGCGCCGCGAATCCGTGGATGCGGTGGCGTTCTACTGGCACTTCCTGGGCGCGCTGTGGATCGCTCTGTTCGTGATACTCCTGATATCCTGACTCCCGAATGCCGATTGACCCTTCTGCTCAAGTGGCACCCAGTGCTCGTGTGCATCCCGGCGCGGTGATTTGCCCGGGCGTCGTGATCGGCGATTTCGCCATTGTCGAAGAAGACGTCGTGATCGGCGCAGGCTCGCGGCTGGAACCGTACGTCTACGTCAAGCGTTGGACCACCCTGGGCGAGCGGAATCAGATTTCAGCCGGCACGGTGCTCGGCACCGATCCGCTGGACAAAGGCTTTACCGGGGCCCGCAGTTACCTCAAGATCGGGAACGGCAACATCATCCGCGAGCATTACACGATTTCCCGCGGCACGGCGCCGGAGTCGGAAACCGTGCTCGGCGACGAGAACTACATCATGACCTCCGGTCATATCGCGCACAATTGCCGGATTGGGAATCGCACCGTGATCGCCAGTTGCGCGCTGGTGGCCGGGTACGTGGAGGTGGAGGACCAGGCGTTCATTTCCGGCGGCGTGGTGATCCATCAGTATTCGCGCATCGGACGTCTGGCGATGGTGGGGGGCAACACACGCGTCAACAGCGATCTTCCGCCCTATTTTCTGTATAGCGACTTCAACGTCGCGGCGCATGGTCTCAATCTGGTGGGGCTGAAGCGGGCCGGGCTCGGCGAGGCCGAGATCCAGGCGCTGAAGACGGCCTACCGGATTCTGTACCGGTCCGGGCTGAAGCTTGAAGAAGCACTTCATCGGATTGAAGCCGGGATTCCCACCGAGCATACGCGGCACCTGGCGTCGTTCATCCGGGCGAGCAAACGCGGCATTTGCCGCGAATAGAGGCGCTAGTACCGCACGCCTTCGAGAAACAGTCCCGATGCCGGCGCGGTCCACGCCGCGATGTCGAGTTTCGGATTCTTCTTTCCGCTCAGTAGTTCCTGAAATTGTTCCACGGATACTTCGTTCCGTCCGACTTTCACCAGCGTGCCGGTCAGCCGCCGGACCATTTTCCAGATGAAGTGGGACGCCTCAATGCGGAACACGATCAGGTTATCGTCCATGGACACCTCGGCCGATTCCACCACGACGATGGTCGATTCACCTGGCTTGGAGGGATCGGCGGCGCGGAACGCCTCAAAGTCGTGCCGTCCGGCGATCAACGCCGCGGCCTGCTGCATCCGCGCGACATCCAGCGGCTCCTTCACCCACCAGACGAAGCGCTTGGAAAGTGCCGCCTTGCGGGTCGAAATCTGGTAGAAGTAGGCTCGCGATTTTGCGTCGTGGCGCGCGTGAAAACGCGGAGGCGCTTCGGCGACGTCCAGGATCGCGATGCTGGCCGGCAACCGGTCATTCAGCTCGCGCAGGATGTGCGAGGCAGTAAGCGCCGTCGCTTTGCCGCGGGTCTCTTTACCGCGGATTTTGAGATGTGCCACCTGGCCGACCGCGTGCACGCCGGCATCGGTGCGTCCTGCGCCCTGCACCTCCACGTCGGTCCGAAACAAATCCTGAACGGCCTGCTTCAGCTCTCCCTACACCGTGCGAGCGTTAATCTGCTCCTGCCAGCCGGAAAAACGCGAACCGTCGTATTCAAGAATCAAGCGAAAAGTCTGCATAGAACACCTCTATTCCGGCAGGGCCAGATCGGCCACCAGCGGCAGATGATCCGAGGCCATCAGCGACCGGCGGCTGCGGTGGAAAAACGCTTTTTCGATGCGGAAATGATGGTCGAAATAGATGTGATCCAGGTTCAGCAGCGGCAGTAGGGCGGGATAGCTCCGGACGCTGGTCAAATGCGCGCGCAAATCGTGGAACTGAAATTCGGCCAGCAGCGTCCGCGTGACCAGGCCGTGCATCCATTCGTTAAAATCCCCCAGCACGATCCGGGGGCCGGAAATATCCAGGGATCGCAACAGATCCTGGTCCAGCAGGCGCAAGGCCTGCTGCCGGCGTTCCCGCACGGCGGTTCCCAGGTGCACGTTGAAGACGTGCAGGACATGCGAGCCGATGCGTATATCCGTGCGCAGTGCGGCGCGTTCTTCACGCCCGGACACCGTCACGTCGATGGGACGGACCAGTTTGAAATCCCAGCGGCTCAACGTCACATTTCCGTACGCCCCGCCGCGATGCTTGCGCGTTTCTCCCATCGCGCCGAAGAAGCCTAACCGGCCGGCCAGATAATCCGCCTGATGATCCGAAGCCGCAGGTCCCGCACGGCTCAGCACTTCCTGCAGGGAGACGATGTCCGCATTTACTTCCTCCAGAACCCGGGCAATGCGCTCGGGGTGAGTGCGCCCATCCACGCCGCGGCACTTGTGAATATTGTAGGTGGCAATTCGGAATCGATGCATCGTCACGTCACATCTGATCTTCCATCAGCGAGGCGAACTGTTCGCCGGCGCGTTGCCAGAACCCGCGCTTTTTCCAGCGGGCCAGCGTCACTTTCTTGCAGCGTTCCAGATCGGCGAGAAAGGTATCGTGCAGTTGGCTGACTAGAGAGCGGTCATGGAAGCAGACACTGGTCTCTTCATTGAGCGACAGGGAGCGATTATCGAAATTTGCCGTACCCACGGAGGCCCAGGCATCGTCCACGATCACCACTTTCTGATGCAGCATGGTCGGCAGAAACTCGAAAATCTCTACGCCGGCTGCCAGCAGTTTGCCGTACAGCCGCACGCTATTCTGGCGCGCCCACCAGGTATCGTTATGCTTGCCGGCCACCATCAGCTTGACGGCCACGCCGCGCCGGGAGGCATTGTGCAGCATGTCGATCATCCGCGCATCCGGAATGAAGTAAGGGTTGGCGATATACAGATGGCGGCGCGCGCACTGCACCGCGATCAGATGCATGGTGCCTGCGGCCCCGGTTCCCTCGAACGGCGAGCTCAGAATCGTCTGCACGCTGACGTTCCCGGCGGGGCTGGGCAGCGGAAAATAGTCGTGACCGGTGAGGATCTCGCCGGTGGATTGCAGCCAGCTCAGGGCAAAACCGCTTTGCTGCTCCAAGGCGCCCGGTCCTTCCACGCGCACCATTACATCCCGCCAGAAGCGTGAGTCCTCGGCTTTTCCCAACCACTGATCCGCCAGGCCGGCGCCTCCGGTGAACGCAATGCGGCCATCCACGATCAGCGATTTTCGGTGGGTTCGGTGGTTGGCTCGAATCCATGTGTACCAGTGGATCGGCCGGTACCAGGCGAGCTGGCACCCGCCTGCTTCCAGGATCTGGATGATCGGCTCGCCCAGCGTGGAAGAGCCCACGGCATCCAGCAGAAGCTTCACGGGGATCCCGGTGCGGGCCTTCTCCGCGAAGGCTTCCGCGAAACGCCGGCCCACCTGACCATCCCAGAAAATGTACTGCTCCATGGTGATCGAATGTTCAGCCGATTCGATCGCCTCCAGCATGGCGGGAAAAAACTCGTCGCCGTTGTTGAACAGGACGACCTGGTTTCCCGGCACCAGCGGCATGCCGGTCATTCCCGCCATCGTGATGGGAAATTCCGGAGACTCGACATTCATGTCGGTTTCGAGCGCATACACGGCAGGATGCGATTCGGGAGTCGTTTGATAAAAAAAGAACGACAGGATCCCCGCGACGATGGTCATCACCCAATGCCCCAGGAAGTGTGCGGCAATCGCGATCGCCATCCACAGCCACCATGTCCGGATCACCCTGCGGATCCAGTCCCAGCGTTCCATGCGCCCCAGGCGCTTGGGTTTGGGACGGCGTGGAGACAGACGATACAGCTGCTCCTTGGGCACGCGCGGCTTCAGCCAGCGTCGCGACTCCTTAGGCTTCTTGCCCGATGCTGATCCCGATGGTGATATCGATCCTGCGCTGGACACGCCGACTCCCTGCCTTGCAATGCTAGCGAAACAATCGAGGTTCACGGCGATAGAGGCCGTAAACCAGAGCGGAGAGAGCCAGCGCGTGCGCCAGCACTCCGGCCATCGGGATTCCGGCGATCCCCACCCAGCGCGCCAGCAGCAAATCGCCCGCCAGCGTTGCGAGCACCGTAATCAGGGCCGCCCGAATCAGAACGGTTGTCTCCGAAACTGCGACGGCCAGCCGTCCCGCAACCACGAATAGAATTGCGAACGGCACTTGCAGCAGCGACCATTGCTGCACGCTGGTGACAATTCGCGTGGCCGAAGCGTCAAACGCGCCGCCCTCGAAGAACGTGCGCACGATGGGACCGGAAAGCCACGCGGTGCCCGCCACAATCGGCAGGGAAAGAAGTGCGATAACCGCAAAGTGGACCCGCACGGTGTGACGCAAGTGGCTCCAATCGAGCGCGGCCGCAAGACGGGAAAATTCCGGCAGAATCGCGGTGGCGATGGCGGTTGCGCCCAGCGCGGCCAGCACGGAGGCGAGCTTGGTCCCGTACGCCAGCGCCGATACGGTCCCGGAACCGAGCGATCCGGCCACGGCCTGATCGATAAGCGGAGAGAGAGCCGTCAGCATCGAGCCTGCCAGCAGCGGGACGTACTGGCGGCGGATCGCCGACATCTCCGGAGTCCAGCCGCGCCAGGCCGGCAGGATCGGGATTCCCAAGCGGCGCACCGCGCCCGCCAGAAACAGCGTCTCCACGGCTACGCCTGCCAGCGTGCCCCAGCACAGAACATAAATTCCCCAGCGATCCGTGGCTGCATAAAGCAGCACGATGGTCGCCAGAGGCGTGGTCAAAGGAAATGCGGCGGCCAGCGCGAATGCGTTATGAGCATGCAATACCGATCGCCATACTGCGATGCACGCGCTCATGGGCATCCACAGGATCAAGACCAGAAACAGGCTGATCGTCATTCCTAACTTGTCATCCGAAAAGCTGGAACCCAACCACGGCAGGATCCACCGGCCGCCGGCTGCCATCACGATTGTCACTGCAAGCATCGCGCCGAGCACCAGCGCCAGTCCGGTTCTGGCGAACATGCGTGCCGCGGCCTCGCCCTGATGGGACCGTACTCGAATGAACGCGGGCACAAAGCTCGCGCCGAAAGACCCCGCCACGATATCGGTGAAGAAAGCCGGCAGCAGGAAGGCGATGACGAAGGCGTCCAGCTGATCTCCGGCGCCAAAGTAGCGCGCCGTCACCATCACCTTGGCGGCCCCGGCCAGCTTGGCGGCGGTGGCCAGTACGCCCACCACGGCCGCGTTGGTGAAGACGCGCCGGTGAGATTCGCGGCGTTCGGCGGCCTGGGCGGTCCCCACCTCCGCACGTTATCACACCTTGGAAGCGATTCCGCTGCTAGGGGAGCTTGGCTATTTCGACGGCGATTTTATCGCTCGGAACCGGCTTGATGTCCCGGCTTTCGTGACCGCCTTCGGAAAGCTGGATGGCGCTGGCATTGCCGCCAAAATTGCCGAGGAAATCCGCGCTGGTTGCCAATCCGGGCTCCAGTTCCTCCCAGGCGGCGACGTAGTAGTCTCCGGGCGCCAGCCCCTGAAAACGATATCCACCATTCTGGTCGGTATTGGTCTGCCGGGCCCCGCCGGTCGGGGTTCCGTCGGGGGTTTTCGGCCACAGAGTCACGACGACGCCCGCCAGCGCTTCGCCCTTGTCATTCTGAACCGACCCCGCGACGTCAGCGGCCTTCGAAGAGAGCACCACATCGAGTGTCCCGCCGGAGCCCGACGTGGTGTCAATGGGCGCATGCGTCACGTCCTGTCCACCGTAGCGGGCCGATTTCAAGTACGTGCCTTGCGGCAGGATCGCCGCGTTCAACAGGTACTTGCTGGTTCCCACGGCGTTGAAGCGGAACGTGCCGTCGTCCTTCACCTGTGCGTTGGGTGTGTTCACGGAGAAGCCCCCGGTGTCGTTCAGTGTCAACGCAAAGCGCGGAGGGAAGGCGGCGAGAGCATTTCCCGGGGAAGCGGCGGCACCTTGTGTATTTTGCGCCGGTTTGAGCAGGGTGGCGATATCCCCGCCTTCCAGACTCACGGTTCCTGTGATCTCCGGGCCAGGACCCATGGGCAGGATCAGATTATCGACATTCGCATCGGCCACGGTTACTTCCAGACGGCCGGTCACGTTCGACTGGGGAGTGCCGTTGACCGTGGCCTGCAGGACTTGAAGTACGTACGTTCCCGGAACGATGTTGCGGAACTCGAAGGTCCCATCCGGCCGGAGCTGGCTAAGGCCGCCTCCATTCAAAACGCCGGCCAGGCCGGTGCTTTCGTCCTTCTTGGTGAATGCCACGATTGCCTGCACCGGTACCCCGGATGCATCCACCGCCTTGCCGCGAACGGTGTAAACCTTGGCTTTCCTCAGCCGGATGTCGACGCCGCGCATTTCGCCGCCGGCGGCCACCTCTACCGGCACTCCGCTGGCGGCATCCGTTCCATTCGGATAAAACGTGGTGATATTTCCTTCTTGCCCGGCGCCGGCGCGTCCGGCCCGGTCTGGCGCGAGTATCAGCGCGGCGCGGCGATCACCGGCGCTCAAATAATAGCGGCCTGGAGCCAGGTTGCCGACGCGGTATTCGCCCAAATCGTTGGTCGTGGCGCCCCCAGTCTGCTGAAGCTGCTTGCGGCCGCGGAGATACGAATAGCGCATCACCTGCACCTGCGCCGTCGCCACCGGATCGCCATCCTGATCCAGTACCTTTCCCGCGATCACCCCCTGCGGGGTCATCTTGATGGAGAGATTCTTCAGTTCCATTCCCGCGGCCAGTGTGAGCTGGGTGCCGGGCGAGGTGTTCGATCGGGCGCCGTAGCGGCTGGTAACAAAGCCGGGTTTTTCGGAACTGAGCGTATAGCGGCCGGCGGGAACATCTTCAAAAACAAATTTGCCCTCGTTATCGGTGGTCTCGCTGTAGGTTGACGGCAGCTGTCCGGGCTGCAGAACACTTCCTTGCAGCCGGACCGTGGCCTTGCGAACGGCTTCGCCGTTCATGCTGAGAACCACGCCCTCGAGGTGGGCTTTCTTTTCGCCATCCGCACCGGTACTGGTAGACGGCGTGCCGGAAGGTGGCGACGCTGGGACAGCGCGTACGGGAGCCTGCGCGCCGGCGATGGTGGCGCAAAGAAGCAGGGCAAACGGGAACCAGCGCATGCAGATTCCTCTCTAAGTCATGATATTACGAACAATTCGCCAAAAATAGGCAGGACTAGACGGCGCGGCCGCCATAGTTGCTCTGGTAGTAGCTCTGATACTCGCCGCTCTTGATGCGCGCAGTCCAGGCGGTATTGGCCCGATACCAGTCGATAGTCGACCGCAGGCCTTCCTCAAAGGGAACCAGTGCTTTCCAGCCGGTCTCGCGCATCAATTTTTCACTGGAAAGCGCGTAGCGGCGGTCGTGCCCGGGACGGTCCTTTACGGTCTGCATCAGGCTTTCCGGCTGGCCGACGGCGGCCAGAATCTTCCGCACCACATCCAGATTCGGCAGCGCACGGCTGCCCCCGATGTTGTAGATCTCGCCGGAACGGCCGTGTTCGATCACCGCCAGAATGGCCCGGGCATGATCGTCCACATACAGCCAGTCACGCACCTGCTGGCCGTCGCCGTAAATCGGCAGAGGCCGGCCCTCCAGTGCATTCGAAATCATCAGCGGGATCAGTTTCTCGGGAAATTGATAGGGGCCGTAATTGTTCGACGCCCGGGTCACGGTCACCGGAATTTTATAAGTGACGAAGTAGGACAGAGCCAGCATATCCGCGCCGGCCTTGGATGCCGAATAGGGGCTGCTGGGGCGCAGCGGATAATTCTCATCGGCGTCCTGCGGCGGATCGATGCTGCCGTAGACCTCATCCGTCGAAATCTGCACGTACCTGGGAGTGTTATGAGTTCGCGCCGCCTCCAGCATGGTGAAGGTTCCGCGCAGGTTGGTTTCAAACACCGGTGCCGGAGAAAGAATGCTGCGGTCCACGTGAGATTCGGCGGCGAAGTTCACGATCGCGTCCGGCTTCTCTTCAGCGACCAGGGAATTCACCAGTGCGGCGTCGCAAATATCGCCGTGCACGAAGCGGTAATGCGGGCTATCCGCCACGGCCGTCAGATTTTCCAGGTTTCCCGCGTAGGTGAGCTTGTCCAGATTCACCACAGCGTGGCGGGAATCCTCGTTTTCGAGCAGCAGCCGAATGAACGCACTCCCGATAAACCCGGCGCCTCCCGTAACCAGAAACTTCATCTACTTGTGCTGCAGCTCCCAGTCGTACGCGATGGACGGGTCGTTATGGGCGATGCGGCCCTCGTCGTTGGGGTTGTACAGGCGATTGGTGACGTAAACCAGAAGGGCGGGCTGCTCGCCGATTACTTTATAGCCATGGCCAACGCCCGGCGGGATCAGTAATTGCCACGGCTTCAGCCCGCCCACGTAGATCGTATTCTTGCACCCGAACGTGCGGGATTCCGGCCGCAGATCCACCAGCGCAACCTGAAACATCCCGGCGGCGGGAACCCATAGATCGGTCTGGTGCAGATGGTAGTGAAACGCCTTGATGATGCCCGGATAACTTAGGGCGGCGGAAACCTGAGTGCTCTCAGCGGGAAAGCTTGCGGCCAAGCCCTGTCCCATGCGCGCCACTTCCAGGAAGTAGCCGCGATCGTCCGGCCAAAGATCATACGGACGCAACAAAACTCCGTCCACCAGATCGGGGGAATCCGGCGTGCGAATCCCGTGTCCGATGCCGGGTTCGCACTTGGGGACCGAAATCCGGATCGTCTCTGCGGTGCCGGTGCTCACGTTTCTGTTAGGGTAGCGCGGATCGCTACTCGGCGACCAGGTCGATCTGACCCACGCCGCCCTTCACGTCCACTCGGATCGTCACCGGCGCATTTTCATGCAAGGGATTGATCCAGCGGCCGTTGCGCTTCTCCAGCCCGCGGACGTTGACTTGTCCGATGCCTCCGACCGCAGTGGCCGAGATGCCCACAGTGGACGGCACGTGGACGGTTGCCTGTCCGACGCCTCCGTTGATCTGGACATCGTAACTGCGCTTGGGATTGCCGCGCAGGTCCACGTCCATTTCTCCTGCTCCGAGGTTGAACGCGACACTGCGCAGATTCAGGCTGCCCAGGTTCAGATGCGCCTCACCCGCGCCCATTCGCACCACCAGGTCCATCAACACGGAATCGTTGAACCGCAGGTTCCATTTGCTCTCCCCGTGCGGAGCGGAGCTGGCCGAGTTGGAGATCTCGATATCGCCTCGAACGCCGGTCGAATGATAGTCCACCTGAGGCTTCCAACCCGGAGAGTTGTAGTCGAAATCGGCCTCCAGGAGTTTGGGCGAACCGCCGGTTACGCGCAGTTCGCCGGCGCCCATCTTGAGCTCCACGCGGGTCACCTCGGATTTATCGAGTTCCAGGACCTTGGTCTCATGGACCGGTTCTCCGACGCGAATTCCATCTGTGCAGCCGGCCAGAGCGGCGATTCCAACGATTAAGAGCACGCGATGTATCATAGGCAGCCCCCTGTTTCTCCCATACGCCCGGCGCGAATGGAATGTTCCAGGATTCTATCGCAAGCCGCGGCAGGCCGGGAGGCGCGACCTCTAGCGCGCTCCGGACGGCCCGGGCGTGGCGCTCTGCCTGGCGCTGGTTTCTGCGTCGCGTGCACGCCGCTCGATCCAGTCGGCCGCCTGGGAGGCTGTAGAAATTTGACCGCCTACCACCGCCATGGCAAGGTCGGTGGAAACAATGTTCGAAAAAGAGCGGTCCACCACGATGTGATCGTGTTTTCCTGCCAACTTGAGGATGAAAGGGACCAATGGGCTGGGGCCCTTGGCGGAAACAGTCTCCATGTTCTGAGTCCAGCCGTAATGGCCGCGCCACATGTCCGGACGGAATCCGTGATCCGCGGTGATCAGCAGGCTGGTCTGGTCCCACAACCCGGCGGTCTCCAGCTCGACACGCAGCTCGCCCAGGGTCCGGTCCACCAGCGCGAGGTTGTCGAGATAGTCAATGGTCGAATCCAGGGTGAAATCCCGCCGCCAGCGATTGTAGATGGCATACATGTGGGGAGTGGGAAAGTGTAACAGCAGGAAACCGATGCGCGGATCCAGAGCGTCGGTATAGGCGTGCTCGCGAATCTGGAAGTACTCCTGTTGCTGCTGGCGCTGCAGATAGGCGTCCTTCAGATTCTCCGAGCCCGAGAAGCCGTCGAAGCGATACATATCCTTGAGATTCTCCAGCTGGAGGCGGAACAGCAGCCCGGTCATCGAAACGACGCCTTCCTGGGAGGCGTGCTGTTCGCGCAGCAGAGCACGGCCGGCGTGGCTGGTGGCGGTGGCAAAACAATCCACCAGTAAGCTCCCAAAAATCCGGCAGTAGGGATGATACCAGCCTACGATCGCCGCGTTGAGGTTCATTTCGCGAGCACGGCTGAACACGGTGTGTTCTTGCGCCCAATCCAGGTGTTCCGAGGAATCCTCCGGGATGACGTCAAGCCTGGATGCTCCCT
>DATIRX010000057.1:0-8476 GCA_035469225.1 Bryobacteraceae bacterium | reverse complement strand
TTCTCTGTTCGGCGCGGCGTCCGGCGAAGAAGTATTCAAGCAGCGCTGCGCCGGGTGCCATGAGCAGAATAACCCGCGTATTCCGCGCGTAGAGGTCCTGCACAGGATGCCCGCGGCGCGCATCCTTCGCACGCTCAACTGGGGCGTGATGGGGAACGTGGCGTACACCATGACGATTGCGGAGCGCGAGGCAGTCGCATCGTATCTGGGCACTTCAGCCCCGCCGGTGGCGATGCCTCCCAGTGCCTTCTGCGCCGATCGGGCCGTGCGCTTCGCGGCGAATGCCAAGTTGCCGCAGCCGCAATGGAATGGCTGGAGCCCTTCAGCCGACAACGCGCGGTATCAGCCCTTTCAAGCCGCCAAACTCACCTACGACGGGATCCAGAACCTGAAGCTGAAGTGGGCTTTCGCCTACGACGGCGACACTACCGCGTTTGCCCAGCCGACCATCGTGGACGGAAATCTATTCACGGGCAGCGCGAGCGGCGTGATTCATGCGCTGGACGCGAAGACCGGCTGCGTCCGCTGGACCTATGATGCGCGCGGTCCGGTGCGCTCGTCGATCCTGGCGGTTGCCAGGGGCAAGAGCTACTCGCTGCTCTTTGGCGATCAGCTGGGCTGGTTCTATTCGCTGGACGCGACCACGGGAAAAGAACAGTGGAAGAAAAAAGTCGATGAGCACGATGCGGCGCGACTCACGGGTTCGCCGATGGTTCACGAGGGAATCGTATTCGTGCCGGTCGCATCCTGGGAGGAGAACCGGGCGAGCAGCGCGGATTATGCATGCTGCACATTTCGCGGCGGCGTGGCCGCGCTGCGGGTTCGCGACGGAGCGCTGGTCTGGAGGACCTATACGGTGGATGCACCCAGGCAGATCGGGAAGCTGTGGGGACCCTCCGGAGCTCCCGTGTGGTCGGCGCCCACGCTGGATGCGGCGCGCGGGGTGCTCTACATCACCACCGGCGATAATTATTCCCCTCCGCCAACGGCCACCAGCGACGCCGTGATGGCCCTGGAGTTGAAGAGCGGAAAGATCGCATGGTCGCGCCAGCTCACCATGGGTGATATTTTCAGCGGCGGGTGCTCGCGCCAGGGGATTGACTGCGGACCGGATTTCGACTTCGGCTCCTCGGCGATTCTGGTGCACGCCGAAAAGCGCGACTTACTTTTGGCCGGCCAGAAATCGGGCATGGTGTATGCGCTCGATCCTGCGCGCAAAGGGGAGATCCTGTGGCAGGTTCGCGTCGGCAAAGGCAGCACGAACGGCGGAGTCCAATGGGGCATGGCAGCCGACGGTCAGAACGTCTACGCGGCCGTCTCGGATCTGGAGCGAGCACGAGTGCAGAGCAGCGATCCCGCCGACCTGCGCACGGCCAAGCTGAATCCCGACGCGGGCGGGGGTCTGCACGCGATTCGGATCGCCGACGGCACGAAAGCCTGGGTGGCCGAGCCGCAGCACACCTGCCCGGCCGAGAGGCCCGGTTGCAGTCCCGCGCAGCCGGCGGCAGTCACGGCGATTCCCGGAATTATCTTTTCCGGCTCGGTGGACGGGCACATGCGGGCGTATTCTTCCGAGAATGGAGCCATCCTGTGGGATTTCGACACGGCGCGCGAGTATTCCACCGTGAACGGCGTGAAGGGACGCGGCGGATCCATCGATGGACCCGGCGCGGTGGTGGTGGACGGAATGGTCTACGTCAATTCCGGCTACTCGCGCCAGAACGGCACGCCGGGGAACGTGCTGCTGGCGTTCGGAACGGACTAGCGCCGGTCCGATGTACAATTTGCCTGATAGGAGACCCGCATGCTCACGCGTCGCGACTTCGGCAAGATCGCATTGGCTGCGGTGCCGGCTCCCCTGCTGGCACAAAAGAAGATTAATTCCACCATTGGCGGAGTCCTGATCGGCGCGCAGAGCTACAGTTTCCGCGAAAAACCGCTGGATGGCGTGCTGCAGGCCATGGTCGAAATCGGGCTAGGCGAATGCGAGCTGTTTTCGCCGCACATCGAGCCCAAGGGTGTCTCGCGCGAGGATCTGCGTAAGTGGCGTCTGACTGTGCCTGTGGATGAGATCAAAGCGGTCCGCAGGAAGTTCGACGACGCCGGCATCAACCTGTACGCGTTCAATCTCAGCTTCAACGACAGTTTCACGGACGAAGAGATCGACCGCGGCTTTGTGATGGCCAAGGCCCTGGGGGTGCCCGTGATTACCGCGTCGGCCACCGTGAGCTCGGCCAGACGCGTCGCGCCGTTCGCCGATAAACACAACATCATCGTGGCCTTCCACGGCCACTCCGATATCAAGGATCCCAACCAGTTCGCGAAACCCGAAGCCTTCGCACAGGCTTTGGCGATGTCCAGGAAATTCGCGATCAATCTGGATATCGGGCACTTTGTGGCGGCCAACTACGATCCAGTGGAATATATCCGCGCCAACCACGAACATATTCTGGTACTGCACCTGAAGGATCGCAAGCGCAATGAGGGCCCCAACACACCCTGGGGGGAAGGCGATACTCCCATCCGGCAGGTCCTGCAGCTTCTGAAGAAGGAAAAATATCCGATGCGGGCGCTGATCGAATACGAATATCGAGGCGCGAGCGATTCGGTAACCGAGGTGAAGAAATGCTTCGAGTACTGCAAAACTGCGCTGGCATAGCGCTCGCGGCTTCTCTCGCGCACGCTCAGTTAATCAGCCGGCCGGTTCCCCCGGCCGATGCCGTCGAGCGCGGCCAGAAGCAGTTCGTCATACAGTGCGGATCGTGCCACGGCACGGACGCCCGGGGCGACGATAACGGTCCGGATCTGGTGCGCTCGGAAATGGTTCTCGACGACGAGCAAGGCAACCTGATCGGACCGCTGCTTCGCAAGGGCCGTGCGAATGAAGGGATGCCGGCGTTCGATCTTACCGATGCGCAGATCCAGGACCTGGCTGCCTTCCTTCGGGAACGGACGCAGGCGGCTATCAATCGCAACGCCTATCAGATTCTGAACGTGCTCACGGGCGATGCCAAGGCCGGCCAGGCATTCTTCAACGGCGCGGGACGCTGCAATTCATGCCATTCTCCAACCGGGGATCTGGCCGGTGTCGGAAGCCGGTTCCGGCCCGAGCAGCTGCAGGCGCGATTCCTGTATCCGCGCGGCGGACGCGGCGGGGCGCCCCCCAAGCCGACCACGGCCACGGTGACGCCACGCACGGGACGAGCTGTGTCCGGCACGCTCGAATTCATCGATGACTTCACCGTCGGTGTGCGCGACGCAGACGGCTACTACCGTTCTTTCACGCGGGACGGAGCGAAGGTGGATATTCAAGATCCGCTCGCGGCGCACGTACAGCTGCTCCGTCAATACACGGACAAGTCCATGCATGACGTTCTGACTTACCTGGCGACACTAAAATGAAAAACCTGTTTCTTGCCGCGTTTGTTCTGGCGGGCGCGTTGGCTCTCTCGTTAGGCGCTCAGGCGCTGGATCCCGCCAAGCTTCTTCAGCCACCGACGGACGCGTGGCCGACCTACAACGGTGATTATACCGGCCGGCGCTACAGTCCGCTCAAGCAAATCAACCAGGCCAACGTGAACACGCTGAATCTGGCGTGGACCCGCCGTTTCACTGCCGGCGGAGGGCGAGGCGGCGGAGGCGCGGTCCAGATCAAGGCGACGCCTCTGGCGGTGAATGGCATTCTGTACTTCGCGGCTCCGGATAACGCCTGGGCGGTGGACGCGCGCAGCGGCCGCGAGCTGTGGCGCTTCACCTGGGAGACCAAGGGAGGGCTTCATATCGGCAATCGCGGATTCGGCATGTATGGCGACTGGCTATATTTCGAAACACCCGATTGCTACCTGATTTCGCTGGACGCCAAGACCGGGAAAATGCGCTGGAATCACCAGATCGCCGAAGTGAAGCGGGAATACTTCTGCACTCCGGCCCCGCTGGTGATCAAGAACCACATCATCACCGGCGTGGGCGGCGATTCGCTGGACTTGCCAGGATACCTGGAATCACGCGACCCGGAAACCGGTGCATTACAGTGGCGCTGGAACACCACGCCCAGGCCGGGAGAACCGGGCGCGCAGACCTGGCCGTCGAAGGAAGCGATGGAGCATGGCGGCGGCATGACCTGGCTTTCCGGAACCTACGATCCGGAGTTGAACCTTTACTATCTGGGCACCGGCAATCCGAATCCGGTGTATGCGCCGCAGAGCCGGTCAGGCAGCAATCTGTATACCTGCTCGATTGTGGCGCTGAATCCGGACACGGGGAAGATGGCCTGGTACTACCAGGTATCGCCGCACGATACCCACGATTGGGACAATGTCGAGACGCCGGTCCTGATCGACGGCCAGTTCAACGGACAACCGCGCAAGATGCTGGCGCAGGCGGCGCGGAACGGGTACTTCGTGCTGCTGGATCGCACCAACGGGAAGAATCTGCTCACGGCGCCTTTCGTCGAGGGGCTGAATTGGGCCAAGGGGCTGGATGCGGAAGGCCGGCCCATTCCGAACCCCGACATGGAGGCGAAGACAGATGGGACGCTGGTTTCGCCCACCGAGGGCGGAGCGGCAAACTGGTTCGCTCCATCATTCAGTCCGGCGACGGGGCTGTTCTACACGCACGCCTCCGAATCGTACGGCATGGACTGGAAGACCGACACCTCCAAGACGCCGGAAGGATACGGGGGGCGCAACCAGGCCATCTGGGCGCAGAATGTGCTGCAAGCCATCGACTACAAGACCGGCAAGATCGTCTGGAGCCACCGCTATCCGAATCAGGGCGGCAATCGTTCGGGCTTGCTCACTACCGCCGGCGGATTACTCTTCGGCGGCGATCCCACGAGCAACGTGTTCGCCATGGATCCGGCCAATGGAAAGATGCTCTGGCATGCGGGATTGCAGAGCTCGGTGAGCAACGGGCCGATTACGTTCGAGATGGACGGGCGCCAGTATCTGGTGGTGGGTGCGGGCGACTCGCTGTACGCGTTTACACTGCCGGGCCACTAGCTCGACGCAGCTCTAGGCCCTCATCTTCTTCCACGTCGCCAAACACCGCTCGGCCGTCTCGAGCTCAGGGAAACGGCTGCCCTCCTGCTCGATCAGGTAATATTCGACCCCCCCCACGCTTTCGGCAGCTTCGAAAATCTTCTGCCAGGGCGAATCTCCTTCGCCGAATAGAACGCGATAGTCTCGATCCGGTCCGCCCCAGTCTTTGCAGTGGATACTGCGGATGCGGCCGGGATTCGCATGGATCCAGGCGACCGGATCGGCGCCCGCCTCCATCACCGTACCCACGTCCAGCTGCAAGGTAAACTCGCGGGGCGTGTTCGCGGCAAGAACATCCATGGGACGCTGCCCCACCGCGCCTCCCCACTCCGTCTGGTGGTTATGGAATCCAGTCGCCATGCCCAGCGGCTGGAGCGTTTCGCTCACCTTGGTCATCTGCTCGCCCAGCGCTTTCCATCCGGCGATCCCCTCCACGCGGCCGGCGCTCGCCAGGATGATGTTCTTGCTGCCGATGATCTGATTCAGCTCGATCGCCTTGCGCAGCCCCTCGGCGGTGAACGACGGAGGGCTATTGTGGGTGGAGTTGCAGCGAATGCCCAAATCGTCGAGGAGCTTGCGGATGTCCTTGGCGTATTGCGGCGTCCACTCGAAGTATGGCGCATAGAACTCGACCACTTCATAGCCCAGCTTCGCCACCGCGCGGACGGTGCCCATCAGGTCTTTCGTGAGGGCCTCGCGCACCGAGAAAAGCTCCAGTCCGATGGGGACTTTCTTGCCTGCGCCGAGCGCTCGAACTCCTGACATTACTCCCGATATTGCTCCCGAAAGCGCCACAAACGTGCGGCGTGACATGGAACGCGAATTCATGCCCCAAACAATAACACGGTCTGGGAAACTAGAGACTATGCAATATGCACGCTTAGGCGATACCGGACTCATTGTTTCCCGATTGGCGTTCGGCGCCATGACATTCGGCACCGGCAAGGGACCGTTTGCCGCCGTCTCCAAGGTCGGTCCCGAGCTCGCGGATCAGATTATCGGCAAGACTCTGGATGCGGGCATTAATTTTTTCAACACCGCCGACGGCTACACCGGCGGTCAGTCCGAAGAGATGCTCGGCAAGGCGCTGGGGAGCCGGCGTAAGGACGTGGCCATCGCGACCAAGGTCGCGTTCCGGACCGGCGAAGCCATGATCCATCAGGGCCTCTCCCGCCAGCACATTCTCGCGTCGGCGGAAGGCAGCCTCAGGCGGCTGGGTACGGATTACATCGATGTCTACCTGGTTCATCGCGTCGACATCCACACGCCGGTGGAAGAAACCGTGGACGCGCTGAACGATCTGGTGCGGCAGGGTAAAGTTCGCTACATAGGATTTTCGAACTGGCCCGCGTGGATGGCGGCCAAGGCCGTGGGCATCCAGAAGAGACAGGGGTGGGCGCCTTTTCGTGCGGCCGAAATGTACTATTCTCTGGTGGGCCGCGACGTCGAATATGACGTGGTGCCGTTCCTCGAAGACGCGGGAGCCGGCATGATGGTGTGGAGTCCGCTGGCGGGAGGCTTTCTCACCGGCAAATATACCCGCGAGAATCCGCAGGGCGATGGCGGCCGCCTCACCGGTTTCGATATGCTCCCCTATGATCGCGAGAAGGGCCATGCCGTCGTCGACAAGCTGCGCGAGATCGCCAAGGCCCACAGCGCGTCGCCCGCGCAGATCGCCCTCGCGTGGCTGCTCCGCAAGCACGGCGTCACGTCCGTCCTGATCGGGGCGAACAAGATCGCGCAGCTGGAGGACAATCTGGGCGCAGTGAAGGTCCAGCTTACCGCCGGACAAATGACGCAGCTCGACGAGCTGACCGCGCCCGCGCCCCTTTACCCGCATTGGTTCACGGCGCGAGTGCAGGATCAGGTCGCTGCCGAAGCGCTGGGCTCCGCCAAACAATGATATGATCCCCTTCGTATGAAACGCCGACGCTTCATCCAGGCCCTGGCAGCCGCTCCGGCGGCTCCCGCCTTGTTGGCTCAGCAACCGCCAGCCCCGCAGCCTGCTCCGGCTCCGGCGGCTGCTCAGGGAACGCCAGCGGTTCCGGAACCCGCGCCTCTGGATTTCTCGATCCCCGACGAAGGCGCCGATCCCGTTACCAAATTCTTCAGCGCCCGGCAGTTCGCTACGTTGAAGCGGATGTGCGATGTTCTGGTGCCCTCGGGGTCGGGTGTTCCCGGGGCGCTGGAAGCGCGCGTCCCGGAATTCCTGGATTTTCTGATTGGCGAAGCCCCCGTGCAGCGGCAACAACTCTGGCGGAGCGGACTCGACGCGCTGGAATCCCAGTCCCAAAGCCGCTTCCGCAAGGCCTTCGCGGATACCGATGCGGCCCAGGCGGATGCTCTCTTCGCTCCGCTGCGCCAGCCTTGGGCGTACGAGCTTCCCGACGATCCGGTGGCTCGATTACTGGCCGCCGCCAAGCTGGACGTCCGCACCGCGACCTTCAACTCGTTCGAGCGCAACCTGGTGGCATCCGGAGGCTCGCGCCGCCGCGGCGGAGGCGGGCTGTACTGGTTACCGGTCGAATAAGCATGGCGGCCCCCAACTACGACGTTCTTATCATTGGTTCCGGCGCATCCGGAGGCATGGCCGCCTATACGCTCACCAAGAAGGGCCTGAAGTGCCTGATGCTCGATGCGGGGCCGCCGGTCGATTTTCAAAACAACCACGTCAGCAAATCGGCCTGGGAGCTGCCCTACCGGGGCCTGGGAAATCCGGCGCGCCTGCCGCACGTTTTTCAGGCCAACGAGTACAACGCCAATCAGTGGGTGGACGAAAAACAGGTTCCCTATACGCACGATCCCGGCGCGCCGTTCAATTGGGTTCGGGTGCGCTACGTCGGCGGCAAGTCTCTGTTCTGGTCGCGCATGTCGTTCCGCATGAGCGATTACGAATTCAAAGGCAAGGATCACGATGGATTCGGCGACAACTGGCCCATCAGCCTGGCGGACCTGGCTCCCTACTACGACCAGGTCGAGCCGATCTTCCGCGTGCGCGGCCGCAATGAAGGCTTGAAGCAGCTCCCCGACGGAAACTTCATCGAGGACAATACCCCTTGGAGTCCGGCGGTTCAGAAATTTGTCGGCGAAGCGGGTAAGCGCAACATCGTGGTTACCAAGATGCGCAGTTCGCTTGGCCGCGGACCACTGGCCAGCTCGCTCAATCTTCTGCTGCCGGACGCGCTGGCCACTGGGAACCTGACCATCGTCCCGGACGCGGTGGTGCGCGATCTCACCGTCGATAAGAATACCGGCCGCGTCACCGGGGCGAATTTCCTGGACCGCCACTCGCGCCGCGAAATGCATGCCAAAGCCAAGGTCCTCGTGCTGGGCGCATCCTGCCTGGAGAGCACGCGCATCCTGCTGAATTCGGGGATCGCCAACTCGAGCGGCGTGCTGGGCCATTATCTGCACGACCAGTTCTACATCACGCAGAG
>DATIRX010000056.1:0-11970 GCA_035469225.1 Bryobacteraceae bacterium | reverse complement strand
GAACCTGCAGTCCATTTCCTTCCGGGCGATCGCCTTAAACAACCTGGGCGAGGGTCAGCCCGATGTTCACGACCAGTACGCCAGCAACCAGTTTCTCCACACCCGCGGCTTGCCCTCGCCGGTGACGGGCGCCAGAGCGGGTTATATTCTCCAGCGCCTGGCCGACGCGTCCAAGCCCTTCGGTACCACGCTTGAGATAAAGGGCGACACGGCGGAAATCAAGCTGAAAATCAGACCTTGACAGGAATCTTGCATTTCAAAGAGTTCGCTGCTTGTGGTAGTTTCTCAAGAGTTGGCCTTGAGGCCATTTAAGGGGGCATCTTCATGAACCGTGTTCTTATTCTGGTTGCAGCCGTTAGTTCAGCCGCATACGCGCAGACCGCGTGCGAGCAGTTGCAGTCGCTCAAGATGGCCGATACGACCATCACCATGGTAACCACCGTCCCCGCCGGGGCGTTCGTGAATCCGGGGCCGCCCCCGGCGCCGCAGCCGGACGCCATCGATCCTCCACCGGCGGTACCGGCGGGAGGCCGCGGGGGCGCAGCGCAGACACCTCAGATGCTGCCGGCGTATTGCCGTGTGCTGGCGACCCTGAAACCATCTTCCGATTCCGATATCAAGATCGAAGTGTGGCTGCCTCTGGGCGCTGCGTGGAACGGAAAATACCAGGCGGTGGGCGGCGGCGGATGGGCCGGTGTGATCAGCTATCCGGCGCTGGCCAACGCGCTCCAGGAAGGCTACGCGACTTCCTCCACCAATACCGGCCACGAAGGCGGAAACGCCAAGTTTGCGGTGGGACATCCGGAAAAGATTGTCGATTTCTCGTATCGCGCCGTGCATGAAATGACGGTGAAGGCCAAAGCCGTGATCGCCGCTTTCTACGGCCGGGGCCCGCGGCTTTCCTACTGGAACGGATGCTCCACCGGAGGCCGCCAGGGGTTGATGGAAGCGCAGCGGTATCCCGAAGATTTCGACGGGATCGTCGCCGGCGCGCCCGCGAATTTTCAGACTCACCTGCACGCCTACGACATCGTGGTGCAAACGGCGGTCCGGCAGCCGGGCGCCGCCGTGCCGCCGGCCAAGATCGAGATGCTGAGCAAGGCCGTGATGGCTGCCTGCGACGCCGCGGACGGCGTCAAGGACGGACTGCTGAACAATCCTCGCAAGTGCAACTTCGATTACGGCTCGCTGCTGTGCAAGGGCGCCGACGCCAACGACTGCCTGACGGCTGCACAGGTCGATTCGGTGAAGAAGGCCCATGGTCCGGTGAAAAATTCCAAGGGCGAGCTGGTTTATCCCGGCTACGCCCACGGTGGCGAAGGCACCTGGCGCGTGCTGTCGGCGGCCAACGGTCCGTCTCCCACGGCGCTTTCCCTGGGAACCTATCGCGAAGTTCTGCACCAGGACCCCAACTGGGATTGGAAGAAGTTTGACGTGGACAAAGACGTCCCGGCCGTAGATGAAAAGTATGGCTACATCAACGCCGTCAATCCGGACCTTTCGGCCTTCAAGGCGCGCGGCGGCAAGCTCCTTCAATATCACGGCTGGAACGACACGGCCATCTCGCCGGAGAACAGCATCAACTACTATTCCAGCGTGTTAGGAAAGATGGGATCGAAGCAGGACAACTGGTACCGGCTGTTCATGGTTCCGGGTATGGCGCATTGCGGCAACGGACCCGGCCCGAATCAGTTCAACTATATGGGCGCGATGGAGCGCTGGCGCGAATCCAATGTAGCCCCGGAACAGATGACGGCTTCGCACGTCGCCAACAATCGCGTGGATATGACGCGTCCGCTGTGCCCGTTTCCGCAAGTGGCGGTGTACAACGGCGTCGGCAGCACCAACGATGCCGTGAACTTTAGCTGCAAGGCCCCGTAAGCGCGATTGTTTCCCCCGCCTTATAGCCAGCCCCGCCCGTGAGGGCGGGGGCTCAGGCTACGGCAACCCGGCCGGACCCTGCAGGTGTATCGCGTCCTGCTGGTTCTCCTGGCAGATGTACTCCATCAGCTCTTCGCCCGGCCGCAAAGTGGCCGTGAACTTGATCTTGAAGGGCTTGGTATACGCGATCGGATCGATGATCTGGGTCTCAATATCCAACGTTCCCAGATCGGGTCGCGTGATGCGCTCGATGGTGTGAAGCTGCTCGGAATGCGGGTGGCCTCGGAAATCGAACCAGAATTTATCGTTGAAGCCGATGGTGTCCACCACCAGCGTCTCGCCATCCCAGCTCCCGATGGAATCGCCATACCAGGTAGGATCGGGATCCGCCAGGTGCTTGCGGCCGTCGATGAAGATCTGGCGGAAGCTGTGGATGTTGCCCTCAAACAGATAGAAAATGTGGGTGGGAGTCTGGAGCACCCGCCAGGGGTAAGGAGCGATGCGCGGGATGCCGGTAGGCAGGCAATTCGCTTCCGGGTCATCCTTCGACTGCCGCGAGTCCATGATCTTCTTGGCCCAAGGGGTCAGGGAAATCTCTTCCCCCGGGATCAATCCTTGCGCCACGTCCCCGACAGGCCCGCCGCCATTCCAAATCCCGGAGAAATCGGGCTTGCCGTCGGCCAAACGTGGAGTGGGGCCCGTCGGCCGGGCTTTGCCCTTGGCCTTTCCCTTAGGAGCGCCTTTGGGGGGAGCCTTGGCGTCGCCCGCGGGCGCTTGCGAATCTGCCGGACCCTGCAATAACAGCAGCGCGGCGGCCATCGCCGCAGCCGTCATCATGCCGCTGATCAGTTTCTTTTTCACGGCTAATTCCCATCCGCGGTGTTGGATCCGGCGAAGAGGCGCTTGCCATCGGCCCCGATGACGGTTTGCGCATGGCCCAAGCGCGTACCATCCTTAGCGGCCGTTCCCATCACGGTGACCTTGTCGCCCTCTTTCAGGGTGTTCTTCGTCCAACCGTTGCGTTTCAGCACATTGGGACTCGCCAATTCGAAATTCCAATTGGTCACGACGCCCTTGGCGTCCTTTACGTCGACGTAAAAGCGGGCGTGTGGATTGGTCCACTCCAGCTTGGTCACGATGACATTTTCGAACTTAAGCGGTTTCTTCTCGTCGTATTCCGACCCAAACGAGTGGTGCGCCAGCATCGGAACCGTCATTAGAACGCCCAGAGATGCAGCAAGAACAAGAACTTTGGCTCCCATCGGATAACCTCCGTTGTGTATTTTGACACAGAGGGAGCCACAAATGTGCGAAACCTACCGGGGTCCGGGCGTGTTCTAACAGGTAGGAGATCTTCTATGAAACCAATCATGGGAATGGCCGTGATCCTCGGGGGGCTTTCACTGGCCGGATGCGCAGGCGGCTACGCATACTACGCGTCCACGCCTCCGCCGCCCCTCCGGACCGAGGTGCGCATTGCGTCGCCCGGCGCCGGATTTGTCTGGATCGACGGCTACTGGGGCTATCGGGGAGGAGCTTATGCCTGGGTTCCCGGGGTTTGGATGCGTCCTCCCCGTCCCCGCGCGGTGTGGACGCCGGGACGTTGGGAAACGCGGCGCGGGCGGTACTATTATCGCCAAGGGCGCTGGCGCTAGGCGGTCTTAAGCCGGCGCGGGGGGCGCGTTATTGCCCCCGTCGGGTTTGGGTTTTTCTTTCTCTTTCGGCGGATGTTGCGCGACCGCTTTCACCGGGCTCAGAAGTACGTGCGCATTGCGGCCTTCCAGGCGCGGCTGGGATTCGATGGTGCCGTATTGCAACAGGTCCTGAGCAAACCGCAGCAGGAGTTTCTTGCCCAAATCCGTATGCGCGATTTCACGGCCGCGGAACTGCACCACGGCTTTTACGCGATTGCCTTCCTGCAGGAATCGGATGGCGTGATTCTTTTTGAAATCGTAGTCGTGATCATCGGTGTTGGGCCGGAACTTCAGCTCCTTCACCTGAATGATGTGCTGCTTCCGCTTCGCCTCGTGCTGCTTCTTTTTGTTCTCGTACTGCCATTGCCCGTAGTCCATGGCTTTGGCGACCGGCGGTTCCGCCGTGGGGGCAATCAGAATCAAATCCAGCCCCAGATCCTGGGCTTTGCGAATCGCCTGGGCGGTGGGCAGAACTTCTACCGTTCCATCGGGAAAAACGGCGCGCACTTCGCGGGCGCGAATCGCCTCATTGACGTTCTCACGGATTCTGGGTCGGCGGGGTGGAAATCCTCTCGGAATCATCGGCACATCGGCCTGGAGACGGCAGGCGAGACTATCATGACCTGATAGTATCAGATTCCCTGCCTGGCCAAGGCGGACCGGAGGCCGCTACTTTTCGCGCCTCTCATCAGGAGCGCCTGTGCCGGACGATCCGGCGAACAGCTTCTTGCCGTCGGGGAAGGTGAGATCGCGGCCGTTGAGCCGCAGTTCGCCGTCCTTGGACTGGTAGCCATCCACAATGATCTCTGTGCCTTCCGGCAGCGAATTCTTGTTCCAGCCGCGTTTGAGCAGCGCATTGGGCGGGCCCAGCTCCACCATCCAGCTGACCATCTTGCCGTCCGCGCCCTTCACATCCATGTGGATCCAGGCGTGCGGATTAATCCATTCCATCTTGGTGACCCGGCCCACCAGCTTGAGAGGCTTGTGCTCGTCGAACTCCGCCGAGAAAGCATGGTGCGCCCATGCGGGAACGCCGACTCCCATCAGGAACAGCAATAGTTTATTTCGCATTGGCGGCCTTCTTCTCTTCCGCGCGGGCCGCGCTGAGGATGTTCTGCAGTCCGCGGTTGCCCTCGTGACAGGAATATTCCAGAACCGGCTGCGAAGCGTCCATGGTCAGCGGCATGGCGAAGGTCCAGGGCCTGGTCCACGTTTTCGGATCGTCCACCGTCACCGACCACTTCACTTTGTCCGGTGCGACGCGGGTGAAACGTTCGATGAGCTTCAGGGTTGCGCCGTTCGCGTTCCGATAGGTCGCGTCGTCGCGGAAGTTGGTAGTCTCGACGACTAACGTGTCGCCTTCCCAATGTCCGCGCGGATCGCCCATATAAGAGCGGATGCTGCTGCCGGCGTGCGGGCGTCCGTCCAGAGGAACCACACGGGTTTCGTGAACCATCTCATAACGAATGGAAACGAATCCGGGCGATTGCAGGATCTGGTACGAATTCCCGTAGATCACGGGCATCATGGAGCCGGGAAGGCCGCGCGTGATGCAGCGGTCGTAGAGAGTCAGGTCTTCCCAGGAATCGGCCGGCCCGCGTCCGCTGGCGCGTCTGGCGGCGGCGCGCGCCGCTGCCCGATCTTTGGCTTCCTGGGTAAGGGGTGGGATTTTGCCGTCGGGCGGATCGACGACGAACCATGCCTGGGCGCCCTTCACGAGATTGAGATCGTTCTGCCACCAGTTTTCGGGAGCATGCAAGGGCCCCTGGAAGTTGGTGATGGTCCGCTTCTGAACGTCGCGCTTGATCTGCGCCAGCTCCTCGCCCTTGATGTCCTCCAGCGAGCGCCCCGCAAATTGATCGGGGCGTTCGAGCGGCGTGCCGTCTTCCTGAAGATTGGTGAACCAGCCCTGGAGGTCGGGATCGCCCCAGGGAGTGTGCGGCGTGGTCCACTTCTTTGGCGCGGTCTGGGCGGAAACAACCGTGGCGATCGCCAGAGAAAGGCATAGAACACGACGGGTCATAGGGGCCTCCACGATCGTTTTCGATCGTACATTCAAGCATTTACGATGTCAACGGGACCGGGGCCCGGCTGCCGAGTATAGAATGGAGATCCGTGGACAGGATTCTCAAAGGGTTGTCGCGATTCCAGAAGCGCGTCTATCCCAAGCAGCGCGACCTGTTTCAGAAGCTGGCGCTGGGGCAGCGGCCGGACGCCTTGTTCATCACCTGCGCCGATTCCCGCATCGATCCCTGCCTGCTGACCCAAACCCGGCCCGGCGAGCTGTTCATTTGCCGTGTGATCGGTAACATTGTTCCGCCGTATCCGGACGCGATCGGCGGCGTCTCGGCCACCGTCGAATATGCCGTGGGCGTGCTGGGCGTGCCCGACGTGATCATCTGCGGGCACACCGATTGCGGCGTCATGAAAGGCGTGCTCAACCCGGATGCGCTGGAACCTCTCACCAGCGTGAGCGCCTGGCTGAATTATGCCCAGCCCGCGCGCCAGGCGGTTGCGCAGCTTCAGCCGGTCCATACCGAGACGGAACACCTTCTGGCCGTGGCGGAGCGCAATGTCGTGGAGCAGCTGCGCAATCTGCGAACCCATCCGACGGTTGCGGCGCGCCTGGATCAGGGCGATCTCAACCTGCACGGCTGGATTTACGACCTGGGCGAGGGCGTGGTTACGGCCTACGACTCCGGCCAGGATGCCTTCGTCGCACTGGAAACGCGCCTCACACGCTCCTGAGGGGTCCTGTATGTTACGCTATCTTGCGGCGGCTAAAGAGGCAAGCAAGTGGCGATTACTCCTGAAACAGATCCACGCGAAATAATCGATCGAACCAAGATGACGGCAGCCCAGATCATTGTGGTTGCCATGACGGTATTTCTCAATGCCATGGACGGCTTCGATGTACTGTCCATCGCCTTTGCCTCTCCGGGCATCGCCAAGGAGTGGGGCATCGCCCAGACCGCTCTGGGAGTGGTGCTGTCGATGGAACTGATCGGAATGGCCTTCGGGTCCATCCTGATCGGCGGGGTTGCCGATAAAATCGGGCGCCGGCCGACATTGCTCGGATGTTTATTCGTCATGGCCGTGGGCATGTTCGGGGCTACCACGGCCTCCAGTCCTATACAGCTGTCCATCTGGCGCGTATTCACAGGCTTCGGTATCGGCGGCATGCTTTCCGGCACCAATGCCCTGGTGGCGGAGTTTTCGAATAAGAAATGGCGTGCCCTGTGTATCTCGCTCATGGTGATCGGATATCCGTTGGGCGGCACGTTCGGCGGCATGTTCGCTTCCAGGCTGCTGGCGAGCTATAGCTGGCGCTCGGTGTTCTATTTCGGCGCGGCGGCAGCGGCGATTCTTTTGCCGGCGCTGTACTTCCTGGTTCCGGAATCCGTGCACTGGTTGACGCGCAAGCAGCCGGCCAATGCGCTCGCCAGGGTGAACGCAGCGCTCCGGCGCCTGGGGCACAGCACGGTTGCCAGCCTGCCGGGGGTGCATGAATCCGATCGCAAGAAGTCGGTGGGCGATATTTTTTCGCCCGGCCTGATCGCCGTGACGCTGTTGGCCACCAGCGCCTACTTCCTGCACATGCTGTCCTTCTATTTCATTCTCAAGTGGACGCCCAAGATTGTCGCCGACATGGGATTCGCCGCGTCTTCGGCGGGCGGCGTATTGACCTGGGCCAACTTTGGCGGGGCGGTCGGCGGAGCAGCATTCGGCGTCCTGACGGCTCGGATCGGCCTGAAACCTTTGACCATCTTTATCATGCTGGCGAATGCCGTGGCGGTGGCCATTTTTGGCCGCACTCCCGCGGATTTGCAAACCATGGCCATACTGGCGGCGATCGCCGGCTTCATCGGAAACGCCGGCGTGTCCGGGCTGTATTCGATTGTGGCCTATGCCTTCCCCACTCACGTACGCGCTACCGGAACCGGCTTCGTCATCGGGACGGGCCGCGGAGGAGCGGTGCTCTCCCCGATTCTGGCGGGCTTCCTGCTGGAACACGGCTCCGCCTTGCCGGTGGTCGCAATGGTAATGGGGGCGGGCTCGCTGCTGGGCGCCGTGGCGCTCATGTTTATTAAGTTGGGAACCAGCCGGCCGGAGCAGGCCAAGGACAAAAAGTCGGGGCTGGATCCTTCCCTGGCCCGGGCCTAGCCTCGCCCCTACGACCTCAATCGTGTTTGCAGGGGTCGGGCACGCCCGACCCGTTCCTCTACCGGCGCCAGCGCAGCTCGAAGCGTTCGCGGCCCGAGGCCGACATGTCGATATCGGTGACCCGGTCGCGTCCGTTGTAGCGGATTTCCATGGATCCGCGGACTCCCATGCCGGACATATCGGCCGTAATGGAATCGCGGTCGAAGCGCACCAACCGTCCGTTGAACGTCAGGCGCGAGCGGCGTGCCGTCTGGAACGTGACGGTGACTTCACCGCGGCGGTCCACCGTGACTTCGCAATCGTACAGCCGGTCATCGGGGCCGCGGAAATTATTGAAGATGCCGTCGCCGCGCCCCCGGAAGCGAATCTCGTCGTTCCACCGGCGATCGCCGCCGCGATATCCGTTATCGTCATCGCGGCCCGGCCCCCGGTCGAAGCCGCCATCGCCGCGATTCCCGCCGCCGGAATACCCGCTGGTCCCGCGCCACTCGATATCGAAGGTGTAGCCTTCCCGGCCGCCCTGGGGATCTTCAATGCGGACCACGGCTACGCCGCGATTGTTGGCGGGGTCGCGCAGCAAGGTTTGCCGGCCGCGCCCATCCACGCCGCTGAAGCGGAAGTCGTACGGATTCGGCGGAAGGGGCTGGTTGCACTCCATGCGGCGCCAGGCCGAAGGATTCCCGGAGAGCGTACGCATGGACCCCTGGTCGCCGCGAATCTCGATTTCGGCAACACCGTCCACTTCCACTTCGATGGTGCATTTTCCGCGGTCGCCGCCGCCGCCCCGCATCTGGGCGCGGTAGTTATCCGCGCGTTGGGCGAACGCCGGCGCGAGGAGCATGAGCCCGCTGCCCAAAGTGATCCACAACGTTGTGCTGGTCGATTTCACGTGTGTCGCCTCCGTTTTTTACCCTGCCATTATAACTGCGCCTGTCCCTGCCGACGCGGGCATGCGTCCGAAGGTTTCGGCGCCTGTGCCGCATGGACAGATCTTAATCGGCAGATCGGCTGTTATCCTTGAAAGATTGATGCTTCGCGCCCGTTTCGCCCCCTCCCCCACGGGGTACCTCCACATTGGCAGCGCCAGAACGTTCATTTTCAACTGGCTGTACGTGCGCCGCAACGGCGGCAGCATGATTCTGCGCATCGACGACACCGACGTGGAGCGGAACACGCAGGAATCGCTCGATTCGATCTTTGACGGTCTGAAGTGGCTGGACCTGAATTGGGACGAATTCTATCGCCAATCCGAGCGCGGGGAGCTGCACCGGAAATCGGCCGAAGCGATTTTCGCCAAGGGGCTGGCGTATCGCGATTTCACGCCGGCCATGGCTCTGGACGACCAGGAAAAATCGCACGCGGGCGGCCCGTGGCTGTTCAATCCCGAGATGCGCGCAATGCCCCAAGAAGAGAGCGATCGCCGCGCGAAGGCCGGCGAGCCGTTCGTGGTGCGGTTTCGGGTGCCGCGCGAATCGCGCGCCGACGTGGCGTTCCAGGATCTGGTGTACGGCGCGCAGTCCAAAGCCACCGCCGACATCGAAGATTTCGCGCTGCTGCGCAGCAGCGGAGCGCCCACCTATCACATGGCGTCCTGCGCCGATGACGCGGATCTGAGGATCAGCCACATCATCCGCGGCCAGGATCATCTGACCAATACCTTCAAGCATGTGCTGATCTTCGAGGCCCTGGGTGTCCAGCCGCCGAACTTCGCACATCTGCCTTTGCTGATCGCGCCGGACGGATCCAAGCTTTCCAAGCGCAAACATGGACCGGTGGTGAGCGTTACCACCTATCGCGACGCCGGATTTCTGCCGCAGGCCTTCGCCAATTTCGTGTGCCTGCTGGGCTGGTCGCCCAAGGACGGCCGGGAAGTGCTGTCGCGCCAGGAACTGGTGGATGCGTTTTCGCTGGAAGGCGTGAATCACAGCAATGCGACCATCAACTTCACCGAGCAGGACCCATTCGATCCGAAAGCGGTGTGGCTGAACGCGGAGCACATCCGGACCATGCCGCGGGACGAGCTCGCCCGGCAGCTTCTGCCGTTCGCGCCGCAGGCCGACGCCGCCAAGATGCTCCAGGTGGCCCCGTTGATTCAGGAACGCATCAAGCTGCTGCGGGACGTCGCTTCTATCGCCGACTTCTTCTTTGTGAAGCAACTGCCGCCTTACGATAAAGCGGGACTCATCCCGCAGAAGGGCGACGAGGCCATGGCCCGGGCGGCCCTGGAGCGGGCCTGCCAGGTCCTGTCCACCGCCGAATTCACCCACGACGGCCTGGATGCGGCGCTGCGTGCGGCGGCCGCGGACATGAAGATGAAAGCCGGTCAGCTGTTCCAGCCGATCCGCGTGGCGGTGTGCGGGCGCAAAGAAGCGCCGCCGTTATTCGAGACCCTGGAGGTTCTGGGACGCGAGACGGCGCTTGAGCGCATCGGACAGGCTTTGGAACTGCTAAGGAAATAGCTACTCATGACTACGCCAAAAGATGATGCCGCGCCGGTTCAATCCAATTTCATTCGCGACATCATCCTCGAGGACCTGAAGACCAACAAGTATGGCGGCCGCGTGCATACGCGTTTTCCTCCCGAGCCGAACGGGTATCTGCACGTGGGCCATGCCAAGTCGATCCACATCAACTTCGGGCTGGCGCGCGAGTTCGGCGGCCTGTGCAACCTGCGGTTCGACGACACCAACCCCTCCAAAGAAGAGACCGAGTATGTCGATTCGATCATCGCGGACGTGCGCTGGCTGGGCGGCGACTGGGGAGACCGGCTGTTTTACGCCTCCGATTATTTCGACCAGTTGTACGCCTGGGCCGTACAGCTGATCCAAAAGGGTAAGGCGTTCGTCTGCGATCTGACCGCGGAGCAGGTCCGCCAGCAGCGCGGCACGCTCACCGAGCCAGGCCAGGAGAGCCCCCATCGCAACCGTTCCATCGAGGAGAATCTGGACCTGTTCGAGCGCATGCGCCAGGGCGAGTTTCCGGACGGCTCGCGCACACTGCGCGCCAAGGTGGACATGGCCTCGCCGAATCTCAACATGCGCGATCCGGTGCTGTACCGGATTCTGCACATGTCGCATCACCGGACGGGCGACAAGTGGTGCATTTATCCGATGTACGACTTCACGCACGGCCAGTCGGATTCGATCGAGCGCATCACGCATTCCATCTGCACGCTGGAGTTCGAGGATCACCGGCCTTTGTACGACTGGTTCATCGAGCAGCTGGGCATCTATCATCCGCAGCAGATCGAGTTCGACCGGCTGAATCTGACCTACACCCTGCTGAGCAAGCGCAAGCTGCTGGCGCTGGTGCAGAACAAGCTTGTGCGGGGCTGGGACGATCCGCGCATGCCGACGATTTCCGGGATGCGGCGCCGCGGCTATACTCCCGAAGCTCTCCGGAACTTTGCCGGCCGCATCGGAGTATCGAAAACCAACGGCACCACCGAACTGGCGCTGCTGGAATACTGCGTGCGCGAGGATCTGAACCGCAGGGCGGCACGCGTGATGGCGGTGCTGCGTCCGCTGCGCGTGGTGATCGACAATTATCCGGAAGGTCAGGTGGAGCACATGGAGGCGGTCAACAATCCCGAGGATCCGTCCATGGGGACTCGGACCGTACCGTTCTCGCGCGTGCTGTACATCGAGCAGGACGATTTCCGCGAGGATCCGCCCAAGCAGTATTTCCGCCTGGCGCCAGGCCGCGAGGTGCGGCTGCGCTATGGCTACCTGGTCACTTGCACGGGCGTGGTGAAAGACGCGGGCGGCCACGTAGTGGAGCTGCATTGCACCTACGATCCAGCTACCAAAGGCGGCACGACGCCGGATGGGCGCAAGGTCAAATCGACCATCCACTGGGTTTCGGCAGAGCACGCCGCGGAAGCAGAGGTTCGCATCTATGAAACCCTCTTCAACTGTGAAGATCCCGGCGTGGTTCCGGAAGGCCAGGATTTCACGGTGAATCTGAATCCCAACTCGCTCGAAGTGGTCACCGGCTGCAAGCTGGAGCCGAGCCTGCGGGAAGCTGCGCCGGGGAATCCGTATCAATTCGAGCGGCTGGGCTACTTCGCGGTGGATCCGGACAGCACTCGTGAGATGCTGGTATTCAACCGCACGGTGGCGCTGCGCGATACGTGGGCCAAAATTGAGGCGAAATCGACCCCGCCAAATAGGAAATGACCGACAAATCGGAATGGTAATTCTAGGACTAGGTGGTCTGTTAGGGGACGCTG
>DATIRX010000055.1:0-11750 GCA_035469225.1 Bryobacteraceae bacterium | reverse complement strand
AAGATAAGCTCGCGCCCTGCTGCGTTGTGCGCGATATAGACTCCGGAGCGCACAGCGCAGGGCGCGCACGGCAGGGAAAGAAGATAAGCTCGCGCCCTGCTGCGTTGTGCGCGATATAAAAAATGAGCCGCGTTTGTCAGGCGCGGCTCTCGTTCGTTCGAATCGCCGATGGCTGGCAGTCATCGCCGCCGGCTGGCGTCGTGGAAAAACGTTATCGAGGAGGCGGTATCAGGCTCCATCTTGGACCAATCCGAGTTCCAGAGCAAGAACGAATTGACCGTACCTCTCCCAGGGCGAATCCCCTACGCATGGGTACTGCCATCGTCTTCTGCTGCTCTTGTCTTAAGGATTCGTCAGTGCCGGATACCGCGTCACCGTGAAATTGCGCAGTACTACGGTATCCGTGGTCGCTCCGGCCATTTGGCCTAGCAGGCTCACTCTCACTGGCTGGCTGATGTCTTCGTTGGCCGTCCCCGCACTCTCGGCGAGACTGAGCGTAGCTCCAAAGGACTGCGTGTCCCAAGTTTGACCTGTGTTATCAATCCCCAGGCTGGTATGCCCTGCTAATATGGTCTCGGTCGCGCCTGCCGCTCGCGATAGAACGGTCGTACTGCCTACCCGCACCGTGCTGGTAAATCCCATCGCCGTTCCGGTATGCCCGTATTGGAACTGGATCTCTACCCGGACGCCTGGACCCAGCAATCCCACCGGAAACGTGCAGCTCCCGAGTTCGATCAGCGTCGTGCTCGACGTGCTTGCCCCTGTGCTGCTGCACACCACTTGCGGTAGAGCCAGCGAACTTAACAGCCCGCCCGGACTGGCGAACCGGTAATAGGCCACCAACAGGTCTCCCGTCTGAGGGACTGACCCAAGGTAGAACGTCACGGCATTCCCGGTGATCTGGTAGTCCGAGCCCTGACGCATGACCAGCCCGTTCCGATACAGTTCCAGGCTGCTGGCGGGTGACGGCGCTGACGCCAGCGTGAACTCCGTATTCACTCCGTTTACCGTGCCCGTGGGAACTTCCGCATCCGCGAAGTTCTCGCCCGCCCCTGCTCCGCCACACAATCCGGAGCTGCCGTCGACGTGCACACAATCGCCCAGATTGCCTGTGGCCGCATCGATCTGCCCCGCTTGATTGATCACCGCCGCCCGTCCGATTCCAAACCCGACGCCCTTCATCGGCCGCGACGCCAGCTCATTCGTCAGTCCCACTACATCGCTGATCTGTATCGCCGTGACCACCGGGGCCGGCCCGATCACTGTTCCCGGCGCAATGCGCACATCCCGGACGCGCAAGGCTGTTGTGCTGGGCGGCACCGCCCAGGTTTCCACGTACTGGTTAATGCCCCTGGCATTGTAGGTCACCGAATACTGCGCACCGGGCGACGCCGTCGTCATCGGAACCAGCTGCACGCGCAGCGTTCCGTTGACGATCGACAGAGTCAGGTTCGATGTGGCGATGTTGGACGCATCGCCCGCCAGGAAACTGTTATACCGGATGATCATTGTTCCGGTGAACCGCGTGCCGTCCGCGCGGTAAAGAATATCTTGTATCGTGGTCAGCGCCGGCTGCGCCACCGTGGTTCCCATCGCGGCCGCCGCCAGCAGCGCCAGCCTTTTCCAACTGAGCATCCGACTCGCCTCCCGTCGGATTCAGTGTCTAAGGGGATCCTCGCGAGCGCTGCGGCCCGCTACTCCAATGCACAGAATCGCAGCCAGATATGTTTATCGGGCCGGCCGGATCACTTCGACGCCCATGTACGGGCGCAAGACTTCCGGCACCACCACGCTGCCATCGGCCTGCTGGTAGTTTTCGATGATCGCCAGCCACGTTCGCCCCACTGCCAGCCCGCTGCCGTTGAGCGTATGGACGTATTCGGCTTTCCCTTTGCCCGATTTCGCGCGGATCTGCGCCCTGCGCGCCTGAAACGCTTCGAAATTCGAGCACGAAGAAATCTCTTTGTACTCGTTCAAGCCCGGCAGCCAGACTTCCAGGTCGTAAGTCTTGGCGGAGCTGAACCCGATGTCGCCCGTTGACAGCACTACCGTCCGGTACGGCAGGCCCAGCCTTTGGAGGATGTCCTCGGCGTCGCGCGTAAGCGATTCCAGCTCGTCATAGCTGGATTCCGGCCGCGCGAACTTCACCAGCTCCACTTTTTGGAACTGATGCTGCCGGATGATCCCCCGCACGTCGCGTCCGTAGGATCCTGCTTCGCTGCGGAAACATGGCGTGTAGGCCGTCAGCTTAATCGGCAGTGCATCCAGGTCCAGCGTCTCGCTGCGATACAAATTGGTAACCGGAACTTCGGCCGTCGGAATCAGATAATAATCCGTGCCTTCCAGCTTGAACAGATCCTGCTCGAACTTCGGCAGCTGGCCGGTCCCGTAGAAGCTGTCCTTGTTGGCGACGAACGGCGGCAGAACTTCGGTATAGCCATGCTCCTTCGTGTGCACGTCCAGCATGAAGTTGATCAGCGAGCGCTCCAGCTTCGCGCCCAGCCCCATGTACACTGCAAAGCGTGCGCCCGTGATTTTCGCTGCCCGGTCGAAGTCCAGGATCCCCAGCTCCGGCCCCAGATCCCAGTGGGCTTTGGGCGTAAAGGAAAAAGTAGGTGGCGTGCCCCACCGCCGGACTTCGACGTTGTCCGCCGCGCTCTTGCCGGTCGGCACCGATTCGTGCGGCGTATTCGGAATGCCCGCCATGTGCTGCTGAAAGATCTCGTCGTGCTCCTTCGCAGCTTGCTCCAGCTTGGCGATCTGGTCGGCTGCGGCGCGGACCTTTTGCTGCCGCTCGGAAGTGTCCTGCCCGGCAGCGCGGAGCTTGCCGATTTCCTGCGTTTCGGCGTTCTTCTGCGCTTTTAGCTGCTCGCAGTTCGTGAGCGCTTCACGACGCAGAGCATCAATGGAGCGGAAGTCTTCGACGTCCAGCGTAAAGCCGCGATCGGCCAGCCTCTTGGCGATCGCATCCAGATTATTTCTGAAGTAGCCGAGATCGTACACTTGGAAACTGGCCCCTGGCCCCTAGCCCCTAGCCGCCAGTTCAACCCACTTCTGTCCCACCGCCGGACCCAGGTACTCCGCCCGCGGCCGGATCAGCCGGTTGTTGGAATACTGCTCCAGGATGTGCGCCGTCCAGCCCGACATGCGGCTCACCGCGAAGATGGGCGTGAAAAGATCCACCGGAATCCCCAGCGAATAGTACGTAGAAGCCGAGTAGAAATCCACGTTGGCGTTCAGATTCTTGGCTTCTTTGATGTACTTCTCGATCTCGCGCGAGATCAGATAGAGTTCCTCGTGGCCGGTCCGTTTGCCCAGCTCTTCGGCCATTCCCTTCAGGCTCGCCGCGCGCGGATCCACCGTATGGTACACGCGGTGTCCGAATCCCGGAATCTTGACCTTGTTCGCCAGCTTGTCCTTGATCATCTGCAGCGCCTTATCCTGCGTTCCGGCCTCCAGCAGCAGCTTGATCACCTCTTCATTGGCCCCGCCGTGGAGCGGCCCCCGCAGCGCACCGATGGCTGCCGTCACTGCGGAATAGATATCGGAAAGCGTGGCCGCCGTGACGCGCGCCGCGAATGTGGACGCGTTCAGTTCGTGCTCCGCGTGCAGAATCAGCGCGATGTCGAAGGTGCGTGCCATCACTTCATCGGGTTTCTTGCCGGTCAGCGTGTATAGAAAATTCGCAGCGAAACCCAATTGCGGATCGCCGGGCACCACCGGCTGCAACTTGCGTAACCGGTCAAAGCTGGTCACGATGGTCGCCGTCTGGGCCATCAGTTTCGCGGCTTTGAGCGCCGCTGGTCCGGCCTGGACGTTGTTGGCGTCCGGATCCGATAGCGCCAGCATGGAAACGGCCGTGCGTAGCACATGCATGGGCGAACCCTTGGGAGCGGACTTCAGGAACGCCTCCACCTCGGCGGGAATGGCCCGATTCGCCACCAGCTCCGACTTCAGCTGGTCGAGCTCGGCTTGCTTGGGCAGCCGTCCGTGCCACAGCAGAAAGATGGTTTCCTCAAATGTGGCATGCTCCGCCAGCGTCTCGATGCGGAAGCCCTGGTAACTGAGCACCCCCGCATCGCCGTCGATGAAACACAGCCGCGATTCGGTCGCGACAATCCCTTCCAATCCCGCACCTGTAACTGGCATAGTGAAGTTCCATTCTAGCAATTGGCCCTTCCGTCTGGCCCCTGGCCCCTGGCGCCCGGCCCCTGATATAAACTTGTTACGGAACATTGGTTCATGGCAACCGGAGTCACTGACCTGGCCCTTAAGTCGCCCGCAGCCCTCGGGCTCGGGCGCGACGAACTCATTCGTGCTTTCCGCATCATGTATCTCTCCCGCCGCATCGACGACCGGGAGATTCTTCTCAAGCGGCAAAGCAAAATCTTTTTCCAGATCTCCGGAGCGGGCCATGAAGCCATTCAGACCGCTGCGGGCATGCTTCTCAAGCCCGGCCACGACTGGTTTTTCCCGTATTACCGCGATCGCGCGCTGTGCCTCACTCTGGGCGTGACGCTGGAAGAAATGCTGCTCCAGGCCGTCGGTGCCGGCTCTGATCCATCCTCCGGCGGCCGCCAGATGCCCTCCCATTGGAGCAACCCGCGCCTCCATATCGTGTCTCCATCTTCCGCCACCGGCACGCAGTTTCTACCCGCGCTCGGCTGTGCCGATGCCCAACGGCGCCTTGAGCCCGGCACCGGAGCGATCACCGTTGCCACCACCGGCGATGGCGCCACCAGCGAGGGAGAATTCTGGGAATCGCTCAACATTGCCTGCCTGGAGAAGATGGCGCTGTTGTACCTGGTGGAGGATAACGGCTGGGCTATCTCCGTGCCCGTCGAAAAGCAGACCGCCGGAGGCAATATCGCCCGGCTGGTTTCCGGGTTCCCCAACCTGAAGATCTTCGAATGCGATGGCACCGACTTCCTGGCCTCCTACGCCACGATGGCGGAGGCCGTGGAGCACTGCCGCCGCGAGCAGTCTCCGGTCCTGGTGCACGCGCGCTGCACGCGCCCCTATTCGCACTCGCTTTCCGACGACGAGCGCCACTACAAGACCAGAGCGGAACGCGCAGCCGAAGCTGCCCTCGACCCGGTAGTGAAGTTCCCGGAATGGCTGATCTCCGAAGGCCACCTCGATTCTCACGGCCTGGAGCTGCTGACGCACGAAATCGAGCTCGAAATTCAGCAGACCACCCAGCGCGTTCTGAAGGCAGCGCCGCCGGCGCCCGGTTCGGCGATGCAGTTCCTTTACTCCAACCTGGTCGATCCTGCGTCGCAGGAGTTCGAAACCGAGCCCCGGTTCTCCGGCGATCCCCGCACCATGGTCGATGCCATCAACCTCACTCTTCACGAGGAGATGCGGCGGAACGACAAGATGGTGATCTTCGGCGAAGATGTCGCCGATTGCAGCCGTGAAGAACACTTGGGGGAAATAAAGGGCAAGGGCGGCGTGTTCAAGGCCACCCAGAGCCTGCAGACGGTTTTCGGATCGAAGCGCGTGTTTAACACTCCGATCGCGGAAGCCGCGATTGTCGGCCGCGGCGCTGGAATGGCGGCGCGCGGCATGAAGCCGGTGGTCGAGATTCAGTTCTTCGATTACATCTGGCCCGCCATGATGCAGATCCGCGATGAGCTGGCTAGTCTGCGCTGGCGCTCTTTCAACGGATACTCCGCGCCCCTGGTGATTCGCGTAACCATCGGCGGATACCTGAATGGCGGCGCCATTTACCATAGCCAGTGCGGCGAATCGATTTTCACTCATATTCCCGGCCTGCGCGTGGTGTTTCCGTCCAACGCTCTGGATGCCTGCGGGCTCTTGCGTACGGCCATCCGCTGCGACGATCCCGTGCTGTTTCTGGAGCATAAGAAGTTGTATCGCGAGGCATACAATCGCTCGCCGCATCCTGGCCCGGACTACACGATCCCGTTTGGCAAAGCCAAAGTCGCGAAAACGGGTTCGCGGTTGACGATTCTGACCTACGGCGCTCTGGTGCAGAAATCGCTGCAGGCGGCCTTGCAAGTGGAGCAGCGTTTTCCCGAACAGACCGTCGAAGTCATCGATCTCCGCTCGTTGTCGCCCTACGATTGGGAAGCCATTCGCGCTTCCGTCGAAAAGACCAGCCGGGTGATGGTGGTGCACGAGGATTGTCTTTCCTGGGGTTACGGAGCGGAGATCTCCGCGCGTATCGCCCGCGAATTGTTCTCCTCGCTCGACGCCCCCGTCGGCCGCATCGGCGCACTGGATACCTGGGTCGGCTACCATCCCAGTCTGGAAGCCGAGATTCTGCCCCAGGTCGAGAACATCGTCGCCGAAGCCGAACGCACGCTGTCCTACTGAGCCGGCAGGCGGGGCCTGTCCCGCCGCACATTTTGGTATTTTCCTTACCAGCCGGGTCCATTTGGTTGATGCTCTCCCGGCGTGACTTCCTCTACCTGACCGGTACGCTGCCGCGCCCGCGACGCATATTACAGTTAGATACTTGTAGGAGTGCTCCGACTTCCAACCCGCCGCGCGTTCCTGCTGGGGACAGGAACCGTCCGCACGCTCGTTCGGGCTCAGGACGCGACCTTTTCCACCACCGTCAAGGTAGTCAACGTTCTGGTGACCGTTCGCGAGAAGCAGGGGCAGTTGGTCCGCGGCCTGACTCAGGACGATTTCACCATCGAGGAAGACGGCCGCGCGCAAGTGATTCGCTACTTCTCTCCGCGCAGTGACCTTCCGCTCACGCTCGGTCTCCTGGTGGACGCCAGCGGCAGCCAGCGCACGGTGCTCGCCGAGCAGCGCCGCGCGAGCCGGCAATTCCTCGACAAGGTTCTGCGCGAGGGCGACCAGGCGTTCCTTCTGGTATTCGATCGTCAAATCCAGTGGATCGAGGGCCTGACTCTTCCGGAACTGGATGTCAGGACGTCGGGCGCGCAGGGAACGGCCCTCTACGACGCGATCGTCACCGCTGCCCGCAGGATCTCCGGCCAGGCCGGCCGCAAGGCTTTGATCGTTCTCTCCGACGGGTACGATACTGCCAGCTCGTCGTCCCTCGCTGCTGCCGTCGAGACGGCTCAGCGCTCCGACGCCCTGGTCTTTTCGATTCGTTTTCTGGACCGCGGCATCTTCGCCTTCGAGGTCCCCGCATCGAGAGGCGGCTCGCCGGTGCCCCGCGAAGGCCGGAAGGCTTTGGAACGGATCGCCCGGGAAACCGGGGGAGCCTACTTTGACCTGTCCGACGTGGACACGCTGGAAAAGATCTACGGTCGCATCGAAGATCAGCTGCGGAACCAGTACAGCCTGGGTTTCACGCCCGTAAGCATTCGTCCGGGTTACCGGAAAGTTCGCGTGTCGGTAAAGCGAAAAGGACTCACCGTCCAAGCTCGGGACGGTTACTACTGGACCGAATGACCTCCGCGGAATCCCTTCGTTCCCGATGGATGCTGGGCAGCGCGGCAGCGTTTGCCATGGCATGGGCCATCACCCGCGCGGCCGTTCAGTCCATCACCATCGACGAAGCCGACACGTACAACGTTTTTGTTTTTCGCCGCCTCTACCTGTGGTATGCCGCCAACAACCACATCCTGAATTCGACGCTCATGTATGGATTCACGGAATGGCTGGGACTTTCGCAGTTCACGGCCAGGCTGCCGGCGCTGCTGGGGGCGGCGCTGTATATTGCGGCCGCGTATCGTCTGTGCCGGCTCTTGGGCGCTTCCCTATTGGTGCAATTGACGGTGTTTGTTGGGCTGGTGTTCAACCCGTTCCTTTTCGATCATCTGGTAGCCGCGCGAGGCTATGGACTTGCGTTGGCCTTTCTTTTGTGGGCGATCGTGTACTTCGCCGAGCAGGTTGTGCAAGGTGCGGAAGGATGGCTGCTTACGGCGTGCGTAGTGTCCTCGGCGTGCGCGGGATTGTCGGTGGATGCCAATCTGGCGTTCGCCTTCGTGAACCTGGCCACCATGACCGCTATTCTTGTGGTCGCCTTATATATGCGCCCGAAGCAATGGTTCCGCGTGCTGGCGGCTTGCGTGCTTCCGGGCGCGGCCGTGGTGGCGATTGTCTCCAGCTACGCACTGCTGCATTGGCACTCGGATGAGCTTTACTATGGCGCGCACAGCTTCCGCGAGACCTTCGCGGGCCTCATCGCGTCGTCGCTGTTTCAAACCCGCTTCGAATTTCTTCAGCCATTGGTGTATCCGCTGGTGGGAGCCACCGGGCTGCTATGGCTGGCGTATCTCTTGTTTCGGCGAACCCCCGCGCGTCTGGCGCCGTTGGGATTTGCGGCGGCAGCCGTATTTGCAGCCACAGCAGCCATCCACTATGCCGCCTTCCGCCTGTTCGGCCTGCCGCTGCCAAAGGAGCGCACGGCCATCTTCTTTTTCCCGCTCTTCATGATAGCCGCGGGCGTGCTGGCCGCGACCCCGCCGGCATCGCGCGGGGCGCAGGTTCTGCGTGCCGGCTTCGTGGGCGCCTTGGCCCTGATGGCGGTAAATTTTCTGCTCTGCTTCCGGCTGACTTATTTCAAAGAGTGGCGGTGGGATGCAGATGTGCAGAAGACCTATTCGATTCTCACTTGCCTGAATCGAACGCACCAGGTGAGACACGTGACGTCCACGTGGCCCTACCGTGCCGCGCTCGACTTCTATCAGCTGGCCGATCCCACATCCCTGCAGGAGATCACCGACGAGTTCGATCCGCGGCAGACTGAGGTCTACGTAATAGACTCTCTGCATACTCCGGAAGCCCTGCAAGGCGACTGGAAGGTTTTCTATCGGAGTCCGGTCACGGACTTGGTTCTGGCAGCCGATCCCGAACGGGCGCGGACGATCGCTGCAGGGCCGTGTGTTTCACCGAAATGATCAAGACTCCGCGGCTGCGATCGGAGCACCTGCTGGCGATCGCATTTGCGCTGGGGCGGACCGGCTTTTGCGCCTATCGGGCGGCTGCTCAGGCGCTGGTCCACGACGAGGCCTTTTTCTTCGGCCGGTTCGTGGACGGCGCCTGGTCGCAGCTATGGTCGCCCTACGATGCCGCCAATCACGTGCTTTATACGGTGCTGGCCAAAATCTCCATCGCTCTGTTTGGCTTGTCCGAGCTTACGCTCCGGCTGCCGAGCGTGTTGGCGGGATTGGTCCTGATGCTGGCAACGTTTCAAATACTTTCAACCTGCCGATCCCGGATCCTGCGCTGGACCCTCTATATCGGGATCGGGCTGCACCCGCTGCTGCTGGATTTCTCGATCGCCGCTCGCGGATACGGCCTCAGCCTGGCGCTGCTGGCCTGCGCAGTTTACGCCACGCTGCGAGGCCGCCCGATCCTGGCTGGATTTCTTGCAGGCCTGGCGATGAGTGCCAACCTTATCGCGATCATTCCGGTTGCCTCGCTGGGAGCCGCGCGATTCTTCCTGGCGGAGGGTGCCTGGCGCGCGAGAGGGCGTGAAGTGTGGCTGCTCGCGCTGCCGGCAATCTTCACCGCCGCCGCCATCTGTTATCTGCCCTTACGCACAGCAACGCCCGCCAACTTCTATATCGGGTTTGATAGTCTGCGGGACTCGCTCTTCAACCTGACCCTTCGGTCCCTGCGGGCCGCGTCGCAGGCCGGCCCTCTCGGAAGCTTTGAAGCCGCGCGTCTCGTAGCGTTCGGTCTGGCGCCGCTGGCCCTGGTGTTCGGCTTCATCAGTGGCTTTGCCGGCTGGCGCTCGGAGGTCAGGATCCGGTACCGGCTGGTGATTCCTCTCACGCTGGCGATTTCGGTGGCGATCCTTCTCGCCGCGCATGGGTTGTTCGGCGTAAAGTATCCGATCGACCGCACCGGTTTGTATCTCATTTATTTGGCCGGAATCAGCTGGGCCATGGTCGCCGATACCGGCCGCCGCGTCGTCCCTACCATCGGTACGCTGGTTGCGTTGGTGCTGCTGGTGCAATTCGCCACCCAGCTGCAATGGCATCAGTTTGAGGTCTGGTATTATGACGCCGACGTCAAAGACGTCGCACGCCGGATTCAACAGGAGTGTCGCGGCAAACCCGACGGATCCGTCTCGGTCAGCGTGAGCGAGCTGCATCAACCGGCACTCGAGTTCTACCGCAAATACTACCGGATCGCCTGTGCAGAGGCATTCATCCGGCGCCCGGAAACCGAGCTCACAGGTCACGATTACTACGTGTACAACCGGGTGGACCGGCGCTTTGCCGAGACCGCCGGACTTCGGGTGCTGATCTCAGAACCCGTTTCCGGGATCACGTTGGCGAAGTAATTCGCTTCCGGCTGTAGAGAAAATAGATCGCCAGGCCGATCGCCAGCCACACCACGAAGCGGATCCAGGTTTCGAGCGGCAAGCTGAGCATCAGAACCAGGCAGCAGGCCATCGAGAGCACCGGCAGAAACGGGACCCAGGGCACGCGAAAACCACGCGGGTAATCGGGCTGCTTGCGGCGCAAAATGATTACGCCGGCCGAAACCACCAGGAATGCGAACAGCGTGCCGATGTTGGTGAGATCGCCCAGCGTTCCTATATCCAGAATTCCGGCAGGGATTCCGACCACGATGCCCGCGATCCAGGTGCTGACGTGCGGCGTCTCGTACTTGGGATGCACGCGCGAGAACAGTGCGGGAAGCAGGCGGTCGCGCGACATGGCGAACCAGATGCGCGCCTGTCCGTACTGGAATACCAGCAGGGATGAAATCATTCCCAGCAGTGCGCCGATCGTCACCACCAGCCTGAGCTTGTTGAGCCCCAGCATCTTCAACGCATTCGCAACGGGTGCGGCGTTGTCGAGCGTATCCCAGCGGGCAATGCCGGTGAGCACCAGCGCGACGGCGGCATATAGAATCGCGCAGGCCCCTAGTGTGATCAGGATCCCCAGGGGCATGTTGCGCTGGGGATGGTCGCACTCCTCGGCGGCGGTCGAGACCGAATCGAAACCGATGTAGGTGAAGAATACGATCGCGCCGCCCGTCAGCACGCCCGAGAATCCGTTGGGCAGGAACGGGTGCCAGTTGGCGGTGTTCACTGCGCGCGCGGCGCCGAAGACGAACAATAGAATGGCCGCGATCTTGATCGCCACCATCCAGTTATTGGCGCGCGTGCTCTCCCGGACGCCGCGAACCAGGATCCAGGTCAGGATCATGATCAGCACAAATGCGGGCAGGTTAAAAATCGCGCCGGTGGGCTTGTCCTCGATAAAGACGGGATTGGCGAGCGATTCGGGCAGGCGAAAGCCCGTGACGTTTTCGAGCAGATCGTTCAAATACGCCGAGAAACCCACGGCGACGGCCATGTTCGAGACGGCGTACTCGAGGATCAGGTCCCAGCCGATGATCCAGGCGAAGATCTCGCCCATGGTGGCGTACGCGTAGGTATACGCGCTGCCCGCCACTGGAATCATGGAGGCGAGCTCGGCATAACACAGCGCCGCGAACCCGCAGGCGATGGCCACGAGAAGGAAGGAAAGCGAGATGCCCGGACCGGCGCCCGGGCGTCCGGAGACGCCCAGCGCATGGCTTCCGTGCAACAGCAGATCCAGCACCGGGGCTTTGTAGATCGACTGAAAATCGAACTGGAGCCCCGCCGCGGCGGTGCCGGTGAGCGTGAAGATGCCCGCCCCGATCACCGAGCCGATGCCGAGCGCGACCAGGCTCCATAAGCCGAGATGGCGGCGGAGCTGGCCGGAGTGAGCCTCGCTGGCCGAGATCAGCTCGGCGATCGACTTGGTGCGAGTCAGGCTCGGCATCATGTCCCGGCAGGCGACCAGACCGCCTGC
>DATIRX010000054.1:0-4558 GCA_035469225.1 Bryobacteraceae bacterium | reverse complement strand
GGCATTTCGAGCATCACGATCAATGTGATGGGGGATATCGTCGGAATGGACGACGTGCGATATCTGGGCTCGACGTCAGCCGTCCCGGAGCCTGCCTCGTTCCTGCTATTTGGAACGGCGCTTCTCGGTATGGGTTTCTGGCGTTTGCGGCACAAGAACGTATAGGAGTCGTAGGATTACACGGCCACTCCCTGGCGTTTGCGGTTCGGCAAGAGCATTGAACCATGAGCGACAGCGAGTGGCCTAAGTTGACGACCGCAATTCGGCTTTGGCCATACGGCCCCACGCAGCGGTAAATCGCCTGCGATGTGCCGGGGCGGTGTGAGCAGCCTCGACGGCGCGCTGAAACGCGTCGCGGGCTTCCCCGGTCCGGCCGAGTTTCTTGAGCGCGATGCCGGTCCAGTACAGACCCTCCGGATCAAACTCGCGGCGGGCGGTATAGGTTTCGAGCTCGGCCAGCGCCTGTTCGGTACGGCCCAACTGTAGATCGGCAGCGCCGAGACCGCGCCAGACTTCGCTGGACGCATGTTTGTTATCCAGGGCCACGGCGGCGGCGAAGTGCTTGCGGGCGTCTTCGTAACGCTTCTGCTCCAGAGCGATGCAGCCTAACTGGTGGTGCGCGTCGGTCTCGCCCGGGTCTATCTCCACGGCTTTCGTGAAACGGGAAATGGCTTCGGTATAGTTGCGACGCTGCTGATAGATCAGGCCCAGCTGATACTGCGCGTCGGAATCGCGAGGGTTCACGGTGGACGATTCCAGGTAGCGGCGAAAGTTCTGACGGGAGCGCAATCCTCCGCCCAGACCTGTTAAGGAGTCGAGATTGGGGCGGAACAGGTAGTACAGCCAGAAGAGCATGAGCGGAGAGGAGAGGTAGGAGAGAGCTCCGCCAAAGGTTTCATACAATTGGTATCCGATGGCGGTGGCGACGATTCCGCCCAAAACCGTCCCGGCAGCCCGGCCGGCGCCGGTCCCGAACACGGTGCGGACGGCGAGAGCGGCCAAGACCAGGAAATACAGGATCGCCGCGAGGGCGACCCACTGCGCGGCTGCCGGGACGATCAAACGCGCGATGGCGGCAGGAAGGCAAGCGGCAACCCAGCACATGAGGGCACATACGAGCAGGGGCGAATAGTCGCGACGAAGCACGACGCTCAGACTTCCCAGGTGGTCCCACAACGAAATAATGGCGATGCAGGCAGGCACGAAAAGCAGCGCCAGCAGCACCAGGGGCGTAATGCTTTCGCGCAGGGATCGTACGGCCCCGAAGCTGACCAGGGCCGCGGCGGCGGCGGCCAGCATCAGGCTGCCGGAATCGAGTATCTGACTGAGAGCGCGGAAAGGCCGGTAATAGAGTTGAAATAGCGCCCCGAATTTCTCGGCCATATGGTCCTGGCATTAGATTCTACCGAAAGACTGTGTATAATCATCGTCTGGAAGGACGGATGAGCAAAGAAGATTGCATAGAAGTCACCGGAACCGTAGTCGAGAAATTCCCCAGCGGGCAATTCAGCGTACAGCTGGACCAGGAGCGCATGGTGCTCGCACACCTGGCCGGCAGACTCCGCCGCAATCGCATCCGCGTCCTGGCGGGCGATCGCGTCACACTGGAGATGTCACCCTACGATCTGACCAAGGGACGCATCACCTACCGACATAAATAGCACGCGTTCAAATTGTTAGCGCCGCACTTTGCGCGGCCGCGCGGCGTGCGGGCAGAGAATGAGTCTGTGCGAGGCTCACCTGTTCCCATCCGCCCGCGGCGCAATGTATCGGCCGGCAATCCGCCCAACGGTGCGGAAGAGCTCGCGCAGCAGCTGGGCAGCCGCCTGGTAGGGCAGTCGCACGCGATTGCCGAGATCGTTCCTTATGTGCAGATGTATCGAGCCGGACTGGGGCCGGAGGGCCGGCCCGCGGGCGTATTTCTCCTGCTGGGTCCCACGGGAACCGGCAAGACGCGAACGGTGGAGGCGCTGGCGGAGGTGCTCCACGGCAGCGAAAAGAGCCTGGTGCGCGTGGACTGCGGCGAATTTCAGATGGAGCATGAAGTCGCCAAACTGATCGGCGCGCCGCCGGGCTATCTGGGACATCGCGAGACGCCGCCGATGCTGACGCAACAGAAGCTGGGGGCGGTGACCAGCGAGGGGTCGAATCTATCGCTGGTGCTGTTCGATGAAATCGAAAAAGCCGCGCCCAGCATGACGCGCCTGCTGCTCAGCGTGCTGGACAAAGCGGTCCTGCGGCTGGGCGATAACACTTCCGTGAACTTCGAACGCACTCTGATTTTTCTGACCAGCAACCTGGGGGCGCCGGCGATGCGCAAAGAAGTCCAGCCGGATTTCGGGTTTTGCGCCGCGCTGCCGCCCTCCGACGGCGCCACACTGCGGAAATTGTCGAGTATCGGAACCGGCGCGGTAAAGCGGAAATTTGCTCCGGAGTTCGTCAACCGGATCGATGGAGTGATCACGTACCAGCCGTTGGACGCGGACGCGCTGGAGGCCATTCTGGATCAGCAGATCGGGGCGCTGGAGCGGCACATCGCCGAGCGGCTGGGGGAGCGGGCGTTCCGTCTGGAGCTGGAGCCCAGCGCCCGCAAATTCCTGCTGGCCCAGGGAACCAGCAGCGAGTATGGCGCGCGGGAATTGAAGCGGATCATCTTGCGGAAGCTGACCCAGCCGCTGGCAGCGATGGTGGAGGCGAATCGGATTCCGCCGGAGTCGGTGGTGCAAGTGGCGCATAAGGGCGATGGGGAGCATCTGACGCTTCGCACAGACTGAAGGCCTGTGGCACGGATATAGTAGAGACGTGATTCCGCTGATGCTCACGCCGGTTTTTCTTGTGCAGCAGGTCACCTTCTATCGCGACGTGCTGCCGATTCTGCAGAATCGCTGCCAGGAGTGCCATCGCCCGGGGCAGATCGCTCCCATGGCGTTTTCCACCTACGAACAAACACGCCCGTGGGCCAAGGCGATTCGCGAGGCGGCGCGCACGCGCAAGATGCCGCCCTGGTTCGCCGATCCGTGCTGCGGAACATTCGCGAACGACCGTTCCCTGACCGCAGCGGAACGCGAGACACTGTCGCGCTGGGCGGACACGGGAGCAGCGCGGGGCAGGGAAGGCGATGCTCCCGCACGGAAGACCTGGCCGGAAGACTGGAACATAGGCACGTCGACTAACGGCCCCGATGCCGTGATCGAAATGCCGCGGGCGTTTCGTGTTCCGGCGAAGGGCGCGGTGGAGTACCAGTATTTCGTCGTGCCTACCGGGTTTAAAGAGGACCGCTGGGTGCAATCGGTGGAAGTGCGCCCCAGCAGCCGCAAGGCGGTTCATCATGCCGTGGTCTACCTGCGCGAGCCGGGGGACACCTGGACCCGGGGACCAACCAAGGCCGACATCCTGGCGGTGTACGCGCCGGGCAGCGCGCCGGAGGTGTATCCCGCGGGAATGGCGAAGCTGGTGAAGGCCGGCTCGGATGTGGTGTTCGAGATTCACTACACGCCCTCGGGTACGGCTGTAGAGGACCGGACCAAGGTCGGGATGGTCTTCGCCGCGGCAGCTCCTGCCAAGCGCGTTCTGACGCTGCAGATGGACAACGAAAAGTTTGTGATTCCGGCGGGGGAGCGGGAGTTCCGGGTCAGCGTGTGGGGCACGCTGCCGAACGACGCTGTGCTGTTGGGATTCTTCCCGCACATGCACTTGCGCGGGACATCGTTTGAGTACACCAGACTACTGGACAACGGCCTTCCGGAGACGCTGCTCAAGGTAAAACCCTACGATTTCTACTGGCAGCTGTACTACCGGCTGGCCGCGCCGATGGCGCTGAAGAAGGGCACCCGGCTGAACTGGATCGCGACCTACGATAATTCCGCCGGGAACCCGCGCAATCCGGATCCCGCGGCCGAGGTGCGCTATGGGCCGCAGAGCTGGGAAGAAATGATGGTCGGGTTCTTCGACGTAGCGGTGGATGCGCCGGTGGATAAACCGGCGTTCTTTGTGCGCTAACTGCTCCACGGGAAATTTGCCTGGCGGAGGCGCGCACCGCGCCGGCCCGGGATGGCGGTGTGTGCCAAACTGAAGGAGTCATGTTGTCCACAACATTCTGGATCGCAATTGTTCTGGCGGCCGGGGTGGGGGTAGGCCTCGCGGTGCTCTGGATGCGGGCGCGGGAGTCGGCTGAGAATACCGCGGCTGTGGCCATGAATACGGCCAATGACGCGCGGGCGGCCGCGGATACGGCGCGGTCCATGGCGGATTCGCTGGCCCGCATCGAAGCGCAAATGCGCGAGCTGGAATCGCAACGTCAGCACGCGCTGGGCGGCGTGGAAACGCACCTGGCCATGCTCAGCAAAGAGACGCTGGCTCTATCGCAGGCCTTACGGGGACCGAATGCCCGGGGGCGGTGGGGCGAGCTCACGCTGCGGCGCGTGGCCGAATTAGCCGGGATGTCGCCGTATTGCGATTTCCTGGAACAGCAATCGGAAGACCGCAAACGTCCGGACATGATCGTGAAGCTTCCGGGAGGGCGCACGCTGGCGGTGGATGCGAAGGCACCTCTGGCGGC
>DATIRX010000053.1:0-8926 GCA_035469225.1 Bryobacteraceae bacterium | reverse complement strand
CACCGACGCACGCGCGGCCATCGCAGCGCGAACTTCATCCGCGGTGCCGCGCAGGAATTCTTCGTGCAGCTTGGTCAGTTCGCGCGCGACCACAACCGGACGTTCGCCATACACCTCCGAAACATCCGATAGCGTGTCCAGAATCCGGTGCGGCGCTTCGTAAAAAACCAGGGTGCCGCCTTCGCCGCGAAGCTCTTCCAGCGCTTTCTTGCGCTGCCCGCTTTTCGGCGGAAGGAATCCGCCGAAACGGAATGCATCTGTCGGTAGACCTGCCGCGGAGAGTCCGCTCAACAGCGCCGATGCTCCAGGAATCGGCACCACTGGGATTCCGGCACCGATGGCCGCCTCCACCAGCCGGTATCCCGGATCGGAGACCAGCGGCGTGCCCGCATCGGAAACCAGTGCGATGCTCGCGCCCGCCTCGATTTTCGCCACCAGTTCCAGAGCTCGCGCGGCTTCATTGTGCTCGTGATAGCTGACCGTAGGCTTGTCGATACCGAAGTGGGCCAGAAGTTTACCCGTCTGACGCGTGTCTTCGCAGGCGATCACGTCGGCTTCCTTGAGCACGCGCAGCGCGCGCAGCGTGATGTCTTCCAGATTGCCGATCGGCGTGGCCACCAGATAGAGCGAAGCAGGCATCGTAGTACCATGAAACCTTAACTGAAATGGGGCCAAGGACACAAGGCGTGCCCGGCTACTATGTTTGGGCAGTTCCAGGCAAGCCGGTGGCTGTCCACCTGCGTCTGGACGTGGTAGACCGCCTGGCGGCCGAATTCCTGCGCGGCCTCGCAGCGGTTCCCAAGCGCGGCGCCGAGGTGGGCGGAGTGCTGTTGGGATCCATCGAGCCTGGCCTGGTCAGGGACACCAGTATCGTGCGGATCGAAGATTTCGAACCCGTGCCGTGCAGCTACGTTCGCGGGCCGTCTTATTTGCTTACCGAAGACGATCGCGCGCTATTCGACGAGGTCTGCACGCGACGGAGCCCGGTGGGTTACTACCGCAGCCAGACTCGCGAGGGATTTTCGCTGGGACCGGAAGACCTGGAATTGCTGGAGCGGAATTTTCCACTGGGGGCGCATGTTGCGCTGCTGGTCCGGCCTTTGGCCGACAAGCCGGGCGTGGCCGGATTCTTTGTGCGCGAAAACGGCGTGTTTCCCGGCAAGACGCTGCAGGAATTCCCGTTCCGGCGGTGGGAAATGACCGGCGAAGAACCTCCAGCGCGTCCGTCGCCGCCGCCTCCCGAACCCCTGAAAGTGGAACCCGCGCAGCCCATGCAAGCCCTCCCGGCAACGCAACCTGCGCCGCCGCTGCCGAAATCGCGGGCGGGAATGTGGCTGGTGGCGGCCTTCGTTTTTCTGCTGCTAGGCGTCCTGCTGGGCTATCAGGCTTCCCGCATCACGGCCCCGCGGCGAGCGTCGGATTTCGCGGTATCGCTGGCGGTGGAACGCAGTGGCGAAAACCTGATGGTCCACTGGAATCGCGATGCGCCGGCGGTTCGCTCGGCCAGCAGCGGATTGCTGGAGATCGACGATGGCGGCGAGAGGAAACGCATGGAGCTCGATCGCGCCAATCTGAGCGGCGGGAATTTCATCTACCGCAACGCATCCGGGAAGGTGCGTTTTCGACTGGTGATGTACCTGGATCCAGGAGTGAGTGTGGCGGAAGAGCTGGAATGGCCGCGCTAATCGGGCTGTTTACGTTTCTTGGTCAGGCGCGATAATACCGCCAGCTGCGCCAAATATTCCTTCAGCGGCCGGGCCGGAGTACCCCACATGACCTGCCCCGCGCGCACGATCTTGGAAGTCAGCACGCCGCTTCCGGAGCCGAGCACCGCGCCCGATTCAATCCGAGCTTTGTCGCCGATCCCTACCTGCCCTCCAATGACGGCGTAGTCTTCCACCACCACGCCGCCGGATAATCCGGTTTGCGCGGCAATCACGACGTGGCGTCCGATGCGGCAGTTGTGGGCGATATGAACCAGATTGTCGAGCTTCGCGCCTTCCCCGATGGAAGTGACGCCGAGCGCTGCGCGGTCGATGCAGGAATTGGCGCCGATCTCCACCTGATCGCCGATCCTAACCGTACCCACCTGCGGAAATTTCTGATAGATCCCCTCGGCCAGGACAAAGCCGAAACCGTCCGCTCCGATCACGCAACCGGAATGCAGAGTCACGTGATGGCCCAGGGTCACGTCGTGATACAGCGTCACCCGAGGGTGCAGCACACAGTGATGCCCCATGTGGACGTGGTCTCCAATCACGCATCCGGGCCCAATGAAAGTTCCTTCGCCGATATGCACACCGGCGCCCAGAGTCACCAGCGGTCCGATGGAAGCGCCTTTGCCGATCACCGCGCCCGGTCCCAGGACAGCGGTGGGATGAATTCCGGCCGGCGGATCGAGATGGGGGTGCAGCTTGGGTATCGCGCGAGCCACCGCTGCGCGGGGGTCCGGTGTGCGGATGATGGTGCGGCTGGTTTCGTTTACAAAATCGTTGGGGACCAGCAGACAAGCTGCTTGGGAGGCGCTGGCCTGTTTGAGCGAACGCCCATGGGAGACAAATGAAAGGTCCTGGTCGCCGGCGTCTTCGAGGGGCGCCACGCGGCGGATTTCGCGGTCTCCTTCGCCCTCCCACGGGGCTTCCAGCCACGCGGCCAGTTCCTTGACACGCAAGCCTTTGAGCTCCTGCAACTTAAAGGGTATTCGATTTGGGGGGTGAATGAAAATAGGCGTTCCACCTGAACACCACCCTCAGGGGGCGTGTCTCGCCAGTGGAACGCCCAATCGACGGTTCGGAGGATAATCAATCCGTCCGCCCTGTTAGTGCCAGCAGGGCCGGAAATCTCTCAAACCAAAATCGCCTGCGCCGTCGCGATTTTCCCGCCGCCCGCCGCGAATTCCTGAAAAAACCGCTCGCAACCGGTTGGATCCAGGCTGCGCACCGCATCGGTGAGGACCGTAACCTGGCGTCCCGATTTCAACAGTCCCATGGCCGCATTTTTCACGCAGATCTCGGTGACGACGCCATAGACTACGCATCGCTCCGCGCCCAGACGATTCAACAGGGCGGGCAGATTCGGATTGGTGAAGCAATCCAGCGATTGTTTCTCCAGCAGGATCTGGCGCGAGTCTTGCATTCTGAAATCCTGAAGGCCGCTGGCAAGAGTCGTGCGCTTTTCGAGCAGCGTCGCAGCGGGCTTTTGCTGCCCCGCCGTTCCGGCCACGCAATGCGGGGGCCAGGCGCGAAACTCGGGATCGTTTTCTGTGTGCGCGTCCACGGTGGAGACCACCGGAATGCCATGACCCGCGGCCCACTGGTTCAACGCGGCGACCTGGGCGACGATGGATTCCGCGCCGGGAACGTACAGCGCGCCGACCGGATACAGAAAATCCAGCTGCGTGTCCACATCGAAAAAAACGTCGAAGAACACCGGTTTCACGCCCGCGCCCCTTGGCTGACGCTTTTCTGCAGAGCGGCCAGCTCGGGACTGATGTCCACGCGCCAGGCCGGCTCGCTGGCGAACAGGCTCAGGCAGGTAGCCGGCAGCCGGGCCAGAGATTCCGAAGCATAACGTCGAGCGTCGGCAACCGCCGGCAGCGATTCCACCAGCTGGCCCGCGAGGATGACGGGACGCTGCAGAGCTTCGCAGCTGGCTCCGCCTCCATCGCAGGCGATGCATTCACTGGCGCGCGCGAGCACGTCGTGGTCGGCGGAGCGGAAAATCTGCTTGGCTCCAGGCAGCGTCTGCTTCTCGTGGCTTAGCTTCATGGGATATCGCCGCCCGCCGGCGTCTTCCAGCTCCACCAGTTTGTAGACCACGCCGAGCGAGGGAGCATCGGCTGAGGTGGCCAATTCCGTGCCCACGCCGAAAACATCGATCGGTGCGCGGGCTGCCAGCAGTTCCTGGATCTTATACTCGTTCAGATCGCCGGTGGCCATGATCTTGGCTTCGCCCAAGCCGGCTTCATCCAGGATGCGCCGTACGGCCGTGGCGAGCTCGCCCAGGTTGCCACTGTCGAGTCGCACGCCCCACAACGGTTTCCCCAGGGACGCGGCGCGGCGGGCGCCTTCCAGAGTGTCATAGGTATCGATCAGATAGACCGTGGTCGCGCCCAGCAGCCGCTGCAGGCGCTCGAACGCCCCCAGCTCCGTGGGAAAGGACATCACCCAGGAGTGGGCCGCGGTTCCAAATACCGGGACGCCGTAGCGAAACCCGGTTTCCGTATTGCTGGTGCCGGCGCAGCCGCCGATGTAGGCAGCGCGCGCGCCCAGCACGCCCGCCTCGGGCGAATGCGCCCGGCGGGTTCCGAACTCCACCACGGCGTGGCCTAGCGCTGCTCTCACCACGCGGGCCGCCTTGGTGGCGATGGTGGATTGGAATCCGATGGTCGCCATCAGATAGGTTTCCACCAGCTGCGCTTCGATCAGCGGCGCGCGAATCGTCAGAAAGGGCTCGCCGGCGAACAGCGGCGTTCCTTCGCGCACGGCAAACACGTCGCCGGTGAAACGCAAGCCGGCCAGCATGTCGAAAAACTCCGAGGGTGTCCGCTCGAACTGCGGCAGTGTCCTGAGATACGCGATCTCAGACGCGGTGAACCGGAGGTTCAGAAGATATTCAACGGCTTGCGTCAGGCCCACTGCCAGCACGAAGTTGCGGTTCCAGGGCAAACGGCGCACGAACAGTTCGAACGTGGCGCGGTCGCCGGCCTTCCCGGCCTCGAAGAAGCCCGCGGCCATGGTGAGCTCATACAGATCCGTATTGAGAGCCGCACCGTAGCCAGGCTGGTGGGACACTATTTTTTCTTTCCGTCCTTGGCTGCGGGGGGAGGCGGCTCCCGGACGCCGTAGACCGCTTCCCGGAGACCCTGCACAGCGTTGAAGTCCACTTGATACAGCGAACTGTCATTTTCCCGGCGGGCCAGGAACGCGCCTCCCGCGGCGGCGATCTGCACTTTCTCGGTTCGTTTACCCTCGTTCGAAGTGATGGTCACTTCCAGGGTAGGTGTCGTGAAGCCGCTATCGACGAATTTGGCCGCAGCCAAATCCCTCAACTTATCAATCAGATTCTGGACCGAGATCGAATCCATGGTTTTGCCGCCGGAGGTCCAGTTTTCACCGGATTTTTCGATGGTCCTTGTCTTTCCCTCGTCCGTGATTTCGATGCGGGTGGGATCGCTGAATCCGAAGTCGAATACCTTCTTGTTGCGGAAGTCCTCCAGCGACTTGTTCAGGCCATCGCCGATTTCCTTGGTGACTTTATAAACGCCATCCTCCATGCTCGATTTGGCATAGTATTCGTCCGCCGTTCCAGATTTGGACTTGCGGACTTCCAGCGTCAAGGTGCCATCGGCGGTGGTGACCTTGGCGGTGGCCGTCTTCTGTCCTCCGGCAAAGGCCGCCGCAGCTTCTTTCGCGTCTCCGGCAGAATCCATGGAAACGTCTTTCAGTTTACGAACCAGCTCGTCCACCTGGAACGTGTCGGCGCGCATGGGCTTGGGTTTCAGAATCTGCCAGTCGGTTCCCGCGCGGCCGAATTCCAAAGGAGTCTTCCCGGTGGAATCCAGCTCCACGCGGCTGAGTTTATCCTGGTCGAAAACCAACAGGTGCTTTTCGCGCAGATCCTTGGATTGCTTGTCGAGCGAGCTCTTGCCGAAGCTGGCAATCGTAAACAGCCGCTTGTCGCCATCCACCATCGCGTAGGTGTTGCCTTCGGTGGGCGTATCCTCGCCGATTCGCACGGTGCGCGTCTTGCCGTCCGCCAGGGTGAAGGTCACCGCGACGCGCGCCGGATCCAGGCCATAGGACCCAAGATTGGTGGCATTTTCGTCCACCACTCGATCCGAGGAGAGACTGGTTACGGCGGAAGTAATCGCGCCGACGGCAGTCTGGTCGGCCGCCAATGGCTGCGGCGCGGTGATGGACCACTTGCCGGACTCGTCCTTCTTGACGACCGTGGTCTCGCCCTCATGGTGCCGGATCTCAATCTGCTTGATGTCGGCGTCCTTCAGTTCGAGAATTTTAGGCGCCGCCTTGGGATCGGGCTTGGAAGCTTTGGCCGCTTCCGATTTGTTCGACCACCAAACCAACCCGCCCAGGCCGGCCAGGACCAGGGCGGCAATCAGCAAACGCGCGACCTTCATGGCAGTTCCCTATCCACTTTTACTAACGACGCTTCCACCACACGCCCACGCCCGCCAGGATGATCGCCAGCGGGATCACCACCACGCTGCCGTAGAACAGCATGGTGGCCTGACGCGGATTCATATTGAGCCGCCGGTCTTCGGGATCCTTCGGGCGGATGGAGATCAGATCCTCGTCCGAGCTCAGCCAGTTGAGCATGTTCATGTAGAGATCGCGATTCGAGTTGAACGCCAGGAATCCGTTGCCTACCCAGCGCGACGTGCCGACCACTACAAAGCGCCCGTTTCCGTTTTCCTTACCGGTGGTGTACGTTCCTGCCGCTGCCAGGATTCGCGCACCCTGCTTAGCCGCCTTCACGTTGATCTGAGGCGACTTCAAATCTTCCGTGGCCACGCTGTCTTCGGATGTCGAAAACAGCGCGGACACCATGGTCTTATCGCCGTTGGAGATCTCCATCGACCGCGTGATCGGGAATCCGGTGGCATCTTTCAGCTCGCGAACAATCGCATGGCTCTCGTACTTGGTGATGATCGGGAACTGCGGGCCGAGGTTAAAGAGCTGCCCCACTCCGCTCAGATCGAGCACCAGGTCATTGTGCATTTTGACGCCCCAGCCCGCGAGCACGGATACGAAGGCCGGGTTCTCGTCGATTTCCGATCCAAACTTGATGGGAGGATCGAGCATGATGAGCGCGCGCCCGCCATTTTCCACGTAGGCTTTGATGGCGTCCACTTCGGGCTGCAGGTAATTCCGCTTCGGACCGCCGATCACCGCAATCGTGCAGTCGGCCGGAATCTCCGGCTTGGGAATCATCGGGACCGCCTTGGTCTTGTAGTTGTTTTTCTCGGTCAGCTCCTTGGCGGCGGAATAACCCCCGTTTTGATCGGTATCCGCAGGGGAACCTTCGCCCGAGCCGGTGAGGAAGCACACCATGCGGTCGCCGCCCTTGAGCGCGCGCACCATGGCTCCGGTCACTTCTTCCTCGGTCAGGCTCTTGGCCAGCTCGGTTTTATTGCCGACCTTGACGAAGATGTTGGGCAGGGGACTCTTGACTCCGGCTGCGATGGCCTCGGTGCGCTTCTTATCGACGTCCTGATACTGGATGTTGACCTTCGGCGACAGTCCCTTGTAGCGGTTGAACAGGTCCTCCGCGTTGGGAAACGCGTTGGGGCGATCCCAATAAACGATGGTCAGATCGCCCTGAATGTTCTTGACGATTTTGGCGGTCTGATCGGAAAGCGTGTACTTCTTGTTGGCCGTGGCGTCAAAGCTTTTGTTGTAGCGGTTCGCCAGGAAGTTCAGCACGCCCAGAATCGCGATAACGATTAAAGTGTAGACGGCGGCCTGGGCGAAGTTGGCGGCTCGGTGTGTTTTCTGTGTGGCCATTACGCTCTCCACCGGATGGATTCCATGGATCGCGCCGTCAGGAACAGGCCGAACACGATCATGCTCACATAGTAAACTGCGTCTTTTGCATCCAGCACCCCGCGGGCGAACGACTCAAAGTGGGAAGTCACGGACAGGTAGCTGATCACGGCGAACAGCGGGCTCGATTCAAACTGCGACACCCAGTCCAGCACCCACAACAGCAGGCATACGCCGAAGGTGGCCACGCCGGCGACAATCTGATTGCGCGTCGCGGTGGAGATGAATGTCCCGATGGCCAGCAGGCATCCGCCTTGCAGAATCAGGCCCAGATAGCCCACCGCCATGGGCCGCCAGTCGGGGTTCCCGTAGGCGAACAGCACCAGCATGTTCAATAAGGACGTGGCCAGAATCGTCAGATACAGGATGAATGCCGCCAGCCACTTGCCGATAATGATTTCGCTGTCCCGCAGCGGGGAAGTCACCAGCAGCTCGATGGTTCCGGTCCGTTTTTCCTCGGCGAACAAACGCATGGTGATCATAGGGATGATGAACAGTCCGATCACGCTCATGTTGGAGAGAACGTTTCGCACCACCCACTCATTCACGTTGAGCGGCACGGACTGGCCCATCATGGTTGCCTGCAAACTCTGCTGCAGGAAAAAACGAACGGCTGAGTAAAAGAAAAAGCCGGTAATCAGCGCGAAAAAGCACATCACGCCGTATGCAATCGGGGAACGGAAATAACTGCTCAGTTCTTTGCGGGCAATCGTCAACGTATTCATTTAGCCTCCTCAGCCGTAGCTTGCGGCGCGGGCTCGGATACATCTTCCGCCTTCGAAGCTGTCAATTCCAGGAAGATCTCTTCCAGACTCAGACCCATGCCATGCAGCTCATTGAGCTGCCAGCCCGACTCGATTATGGCTCTGGCCAGTTCGGGACGGACATGGCTGTCTTTCTGGCTTTCCACGGTGAATCGCGCCCGGCTGTCGCGGGAGTCTTTGGCGATCACGCGGCTGACTCCAGGCACCTTCTCCAGTTTCTCGTGGACGCTCCGTATCCATTCGGGAGAAGATGTTCCGTCGCGGGACAAAACTTCCACCGCCACGGTTTCGGCGCCATGCAGGCGGCTGCTCAAGTTCTCCATCGTGTCGGTAGCCACCAGCTTGCCCTTGTTAATGATCATCACGCGCTGGCAGGTCGCCTCGACTTCCGGCAGGATGTGGGTGGAAAGAATAATCGTATGATCCCCGGCCAGCCCCTTGATCAGATCGCGGGTTTCGATGATCTGGTGCGGATCGAGGCCGGAGGTCGGTTCATCCAGGATCAGCACGTCCGGATTGTGCACGATCGCCTGCGCCAGACCCACGCGCTGCCGGTAACCCTTGGATAGCTTGCCGATTTCCCTGGTGCGGACATCG
>DATIRX010000052.1:0-4242 GCA_035469225.1 Bryobacteraceae bacterium | reverse complement strand
CGTCCATGATCGCTTTGCCCCGATTTCGGTTGGCGCCCGTTCCGCCCAGCCAGCGGTGCCAGTCCTCCATCGTGCGGAAGAATGCTCTGGCTGTGGATTGATTTGCTTGCCCTGGCTGGCCCGCCTGTGTCCTCGAGAGGATATCGCCGCTGTAGGGATTTACCCGCAGTGTGCCGCCGCGACCCGCGCCGACTTCCGCCGGATCGGTTCGGCCGGATCGCAGCGTAATCGACGAAGGCGCCACCGGATTCTGCTCCTTGGCTTTCGCCAGAATCGTCTCCACCGGCAGGTGCGGCGAGCCGTCGGCCGGAGGCACGATTTCAACCTCGGGCTTCTCCAGCCACGCGTTGATCTGCTTCTCGAAGGCCAAGGCTGCCCCCGTGACGCACATAATCAGGATCACGAGTCCGGCGGTTACGCCTGCCGTCAAATGCAACCAGAACAGAACTTTTCGCACGAATGTGCCTCCCGCAACCGCGGCTCGCTTGGCCGCCCTTGGCCGATGCAAGCAAGGACGCGGCAGCCGGGTACAAGATTACACCAAAGCCTGAAAATGGCGCGCGCCTTGACGCTCTTCCGCGGCGCCGATATACTCTCGCTGGGGGACATACCTGTGCGAGTGAAGATGACGGTTTGGCTTTCCGGGTGCCTGTTGGCCGCGCTGCCGGCGTGGGCGCATCATTCCTTCGCGGCCGAGTATGACCAAAAGCAGCCCGTCTCGTTTACCGGCATGGTCACCAAGCTGGACTGGATGAACCCGCATGTATATTTCTACGTCGAAGCCAAAGACAAGGACGGCGTCGTGAGCCATTGGGCGTGTGAAGCGGGGAACCCTAACGCCCTGGCCCGGCGCGGCTGGAAGAAAACCAGCCTCCAGGCCGGCGACCACGTCAGCGTCGAAGGTTATCGCGCCAAGGATGGGAGCTTCACCATGAACGCCCGCTCCATCACACTGGCGGATGGCCGGAAAGTCTTCGCTGCTTCCTCCGATGACGGCGGTCCGCTCAATTAGGTACGCTCATGAGAACTATCCTGTCGGTCTCATTGTTGGCGATTGGCTTGAACTGGGTTTGTTCCCCGGCGCTCGCCCAGGCCGGAGATAACGCCGAGCTGCCGCTGCCGCCCCAGGCGCCGCCGCCCGGGAACGGCATCCCGGATTTCAATGGAGTCTGGCAGGCGCCTTACACGCCGGATCTTTCCCGGCCGTACGGCGGGCCGCTTCCGTTCACGCCTTTGGGAGCGGACAAATTCAAGAGCCATCTGGGCGGCGACGATCCGCATGGATATTGCCAGCCCACCGGACCCAGCCGCGCGTTCCATTCGCCGTTTCCGTTTGAAATCGTCCAGACCGCGGGAATGCTGACGGTCTTATTTGAGATCGACCACACCTTCCGCCGGATTTTTACCGACGGGCGGCCGCATCCCAAGGATCAGGACATCACCTGGTATGGCGATTCCATCGGCCGTTATGAAGGTAATGCGCTGCACGTCGATACCACCGGCGTGAGCGATCGAAGCTGGCTGGATACGGCCGGACACCAGCACAGCGACCAGCTTCACATCACTGAAACGTTCACCAAGACCAGTCCCGATGCGATTCGATGGACGGTCACCTACGATGACCCGGTCTACTTCACCAAGCCCTGGAGCATCTCTCTCGATATGAAGCGGCAGAAGTACGACATCATGGAAATGATCTGCACCGATAACAACCAGGACATGCCTCACTACATCACGTCGAAGCCCAAGCCCTAGTCCTGCCCGGTGCGGAGTTTACTTGTGCCGGTAAGTGATGCGGCCTCTCGTCAAATCGTACGGCGAGAGTTCCAGCGACACGCGGTCGCCGTTCATGATTTTGATGCGATTGCGGCGGAGTCTTCCGGCCATGGTCGCCAGCACGGTCTTGCCGGCGTCCAGTTCAATGGAAAACATTCCGGCCTTGAATTTCTCGACAACTTTTCCGAGTACTTCAATTGAGTCTTCTTTGGGCAAATTTTTCCTCTACCTTTCGGGTGTGATCCGGATGAGTCGGTTAGTAGCGCTTGTTGCCGCGGTATCCGCCGCCGCCGCCGCCCGATCCGCGATCCGCTTTCGGACGCGCTTCGTTGACCGTCAGCGGACGTCCATTGAGCTCGCGGCCGCTGAGCGATGCGATGGCACGGTCCCCTTCGGCGTCCACGCTCATTTCGACAAAGGCAAAGCCCTTTTGCTGCCCGGTCTCGCGGTCGGTGACGATACTGACGCGGTCCACCGTGCCGTACTCCTCGAACAAGGATCGGACAGCGTTCTCGGACACGTTGTAACTGAGATTTCCTACAAAAATATTCTTCATCGTTAGTTTCCTTTTGAAATTAGCACTGCTGTGATTCGGGATGGGGGTGGATAAGAGGGCATCGGAGTCTACCCGCGCTTTCTGCGGGAAGTCCTGCCCTTGGGAGAGAAGCTGCGAACGCTGTTGGTCCGCGTGCCGGGCCGCACGCCGCGTTCCCTCACGGGAACCGCCTCGTGGCTCGCGCGCCCTGGTTCCTGCGCCAAGGCCGCCGGCACCGGGCGTCGCGTCAGTTGGAGCTCCAGCAGTTGCTCGATCTTGCGGATCTCCCCGCGCTCGCTGCGCGTGCTGAAGGTGGATGCAGTGCCGCGAAGCCCCGCGCGGCCCGTCCGCCCGACACGGTGGATGAAATCCTCGGGCACTTGCGGCAGATCGTAATTGACCACGTGCGCGATGCCTTCCACGTGGACCCCGCGCGCGGCGACGTCCGTCGCCACCAATACGCGATAGCTGCCTTCCTGAAACCCGCGCAGGGCCAGGTTGCGCTGGGATTGCGATCGGTTTCCGTGAATGCTGGTGGCTTTCGATCCGCCGCGCGCCAGCTTGGTGGCCAGACGGTCGGCCCCATGTTTGGTGCGGGCAAACACCAGGAACGATCCGCGCTCTTCCTGAAGCATCTTCTCCAACAGGCTGAACTTGCGGTCCTGTTCGACCTCATAGATGTGCAGGTCGATATCCGCGTGCGGTTTCGTGGTGGAGCCGATCGCGATGCGCACCGGGTTCTTCAGGTGAGCAGCGATCAGGTGCGCCACCGAGGATTCGATCGTGGCGGAACAGAATATCGTCTGGCGCTCGGCGGGCAGCGCGGCCAGAATCCGCTTGATGGTGGGAAGGAATCCCATGTCCAGCATCCGGTCGGCTTCATCCAGAACCAAGGTGTGGGCCGAGCCGAGCTTTACGAGTTTGCGCTCCAGGAAATCGGCCAGCCGGCCGGGAGTTGCGATGAGCACCTGCGCGCCTCTGTGGATCGCGTGCAATTGGCTCTGTTCATTCAGTCCGCCCACCGCCACGGCGGCGCGGAGACCGGTTCCGGCGGCGAGTTGCGAAAAAGATTGGCTGATCTGTATGGCCAGCTCTCGAGTGGGGCTCAAAATCAGGGCCTTCAGCCCGGTGGGCTTCGGTACCGCCAATTGTTCCTGGACCAGGCGTTCGAGGAGCGGAAGCAGGAAGGCAAACGTCTTGCCCGTTCCGGTTTGCGCCGTGATCACGAGATCGTGGCCGGCGAGTTGTTTAGGGATGGCTAGGGCCTGCACGGGCGTTGGCGTTACAAATCCAAGTTGGGCCAGATTGTTCTGCAGGGCAAGGGAAAGAGGAAGGTCGGAAAAGTTGTTCATTCTTGAGTCGGAGACGGATGACCGAGCCAGGCGGGACTGAAAACAGATGAGTGGCCGCAGATTGACTTCCGGTAACGTCTTTAGTATAGCGCGTTTTCGCCGCCGGCCGTTTTGCGGGCTAAAAATCGCCGGGTCTGCTATCCTGGAAGCTGATGAAAGAACATCCTCCGCAGCTATCTTCATTTCGCTTTAAACGGGCCAAGACCGATGGCCTGATCGAGGTCCTCAATGAGGGGTCCTATGTCATGGCCGAATATAGCGAGCGCACCGGTGTGGTGAAATGGCAGCGCATGGTGCTGGCTACGCAACGGGAAAAGATCGAGAAGTGGCTCGGCGATCACTATCCGGTCCAGACGACTTCCCGCCGGTAGTTTTTCCCCTCTTATCTATATAACCACGGGTGCCCGCCACCGATGTGCTGCAGCGGACACCCTGCTCTTATCTACATCGCTCTTAGGCGATCTCTTAGCTGCGCAAACCTCCTCGAGCGAAAATTCCTATCGTCGCGGCCAGCAATAGCGCAATCACGCCGATCAGCGCGATGAGCGGTACGCTGCTCGCCGTCTGAGGAAGCGTTTC
>DATIRX010000051.1:0-3904 GCA_035469225.1 Bryobacteraceae bacterium | reverse complement strand
CGTGACGTCGGTGACTTCGCCGATCTTCCCCGGCACGTCTGCAAAACGCCGGAACAGGATCTTGCGGGCGTCGAAAATCTGGAGCTTCTTGCCATGGAGCGTGGTCCACGCTCCCGGCGCAGGATTGGCTCCCCGCACCAGGTTGTAGATTTGATCGATGGGCTTGGCCCAGTCGATTTTCACCTCAGGCGATCGGCACCAGCCTTCATAGCTGGCCTTCGATTCGTCCTGGACCGTCTCAGCGTGTTTGCCTGCCAGCACCAGGTCCGCGGCCTCCAGCATGGCCTGCACGCCCATGGGGAACAGGCGATCGAAATACACGCTGCCCAGCGTGTCATCCGGACTGATGGGTGTCTTCTTCTGCAGGATCACAGCGCCTTCGTCCAGACCGTCCGAAGGCCGGAAGATGGTCAATCCGGTTTCCGTTTCGCCTTTGATGATCGGCCAATTGATCGAGCTGGGACCGCGGTATTTCGGCAGCAGGGACGGATGATACTGGATCGTGCCGTGTTTGGGAATGGTCACGAACTCCTGCGGCGCGAATTGCAGCACGAACGCCATGATGCCGATGTCGGCTCCGGCATCCTGCATCGCACGCGCGGCCTCCGGATCCCGGAGCGACTTGAACTGATGGACCTTCAGGCCCTTTTCCTGCGCGGCGACTCGCAGTGCATCCGGCCGCGCGCCTTCCTTCTCGGGCGCGCAGAACACCGCCCCGACGGCATCGCCGCGAGACACAAACGCTTCGAGTACCGCCTTGCCGAAATCCTGCTGCCCGATAATCGCGATCTTCATTTGGTTTTAGGAGGCAATGAAAATGCGCCCGCGGCTTTCTTCGCCGAGATCTCGGCATCGCTGAGCCCGAGCACCTCTCTGAGGATCTCGTCGGTATGCTCGCCCAGCGTGGGCGACCGCTGGATTCTTGCCGGAGAAGCCGAAAGCTTGATCGGCATGCCGACGTTATGCCACTTGCCGCGCTGCGGATGGTCGAGCTCGACGTACATCTCACGCCCGCGCACATGCTCATCGTTGGCCAGATCGTCGGTGGACATGATCGGGCCGCACGGGACATCCAGCTCATTCAGAATCACCATGAGCTCGCGCTTGGTGTAATTCGACCCGAACTGGTCGAGCATGCGCCACACTTCGTTCTGGTTCTTACGGCGGTCGGCGATTTTTGCGAAACGCGCGTCCGTCGCCAGTTCCGGGTGGCCCACATCCGGTCCGATGCGCTTGGCCAGCGGCTCCCAGACCGCCTCCTGCACCACCACATAGATATAGTCGTTGGGACCGCCGGGCTTGCACTTCACCGCGTTGCCGAGCTGCCCGCCTCCGGAATCGTTACCGGCGCGCGGGGTCGCCGTGAGTCCCTTGGTCGGCACCGAATACTCCGAAAGTTCCTGCCGCGTCAGGCGCTGGTGATCCCGCCACTTCACCCGGCACAGGTTCATCACGCCGTCCATCATGGCCACTTCCACATACTGGCCCTGGCCCGTGAGATCGCGCTGGCGAAGCGCCGCCAGAAGTCCGATCGCCAAATGCAATCCCGTGCCGGAATCGCCGATTTGCGCGCCCGTGACAAACGGCGGGCCTTCCGGAACTCCCGTGGTGCTCATGGCCCCGCCCATGGCCTGCGCCACGTTCTCATACGCTTTGAAGTCAGCATACGGACCCGACGATCCGAAGCCTTTGATCGAGCCCATCACCACTCGCGGATTAATCTCGTGGATTTTCTCCCAGGGGAAGCCCAGCCGGTCGAGCACGCCCGGACCGAAGTTCTCCATGATGATGTCGCTCTTCTTCAGCAGCTCGATGAACACCGCCTTGCCGTCGGGCGACTTCATATTGACGGTAATGGAGCGCTTGTTGCAGTTCAACATGGTGAAATACAGGCTGTCCGCGTGGGGCACGTCGCGCAGTTGGCCGCGCGTCGCATCGCCGGCGGGCGATTCCAGCTTGATCACGTCCGCACCCATCCAGGCGAGCAGTTGCGAGCAGGTGGGGCCTGCCTGCACGTGCGTCATATCGAGGATGCGGACTCCCTTGAGTGCTTCCATCTATGAATGAATCTCCTTGAGCAGATCGCGCCCGATCACGAGTCGGCGCGAAGTCCACGCCTGTTTGCAATCTTTCATAGTAACCGAACTCGCGCGCCGCTTTGGATCATGTAGTCAGGGCCAATTCTGAGCTCCGTGGTAGATTCGGATGACCTCGACGGCTTCATCACGAACGCGATAAACAGCGATCCAAGGTAGGGCAGAAACAACCAGCTCGCGAGTTCCTTCGATCCAGCCAAGCCGGCCACGCTTGGGAGAGATGCTCAACCCGGCGACAGCGTCCATAATAAGCGCCGCCACTTTTCGAGCAACTTCCGGACTATCGTGCTGGATATGCCGAACGATTCGTTCGAGATCGTCAGCCGCCTCCGGCGACCAGCGCACCTCCATCAGGATTGCAGGAGGCCTTCAATGCGCCGTTCTATTTCCTGATGACTCACAAATTCGCCCCGGTCCAAGGAAGCCAAGCCTTTCTCCACTGCGTCAATGAAGCGTTCCTCATGCTCCAAAAGATGGCCGATCGCCTCCTGGGCCAGCGCTTCAGTATTCCTGCCAGTTCGGCGGGCGATGCGTTGAAGTTGAGCTTCCTGCTCCGGGGAAAGAGTCACTTCCATGCCTTCAGGCTAGGGAGAAAGTCCGGGCATGTCAAGCTCTCGAACCGACGACTGGCGAACTTACTTGTACATCGTCTGGTTGGATGTGCCTGACGAATACACGTCGCGATTGATCACCACATCCACCAGCGCCGGCATGCCCGAATCGCGGGCTTTCTCGAGCGCCGGCCGGATTTCCTCCGGTTTAGTGACGCGAATTCCGAATCCGCCCATGGCCTGCGCCAGGTGATCGAAGCGCACGTCGCCGACCACGTTGCCGATGTCGCCGCGGCCCGGGTACTTGCGCTCCTGGCCGAAGCGGATCTGGTTCCACGAGGAGTTGTTGCCGATCACGCCCACATACGGCAGCTTGCGATGCACCATGGTGATGAAATCGAAACCAGTCAGCGTAAAAGAACAATCGCCGTACAGCACCATCACGTCGCGCTCGGGCTGCGCGAGCTTGGACGCCATCGCAAATCCGGTGCCGACGCCCAGCGTGCCCAGCGGACCGGGATCCATCCATCCGCCCGGCTTGTGCGGGCGCACAATCGAACCCGAGAAGGTCACGATGTCGCCGCCGTCTCCGATGTAGACCGTGTCTTCCTGCAGGAACTCATTGATCTCGTGGCACAGGCGCACGGGATGAATGGGCACTTCGTTGGCGGCGATGATCTTGTCGTTCTTGCCCTGCGCCTTGGCCTCGTCCTCGCGCAGCAGCTTGAGGAACGGATCGTGCTTCCGGGCGACATCGCCGGGCGACGCTTCGCACATGGCGTTCACGATGGTGCGCAGATTGCCGACCAGCCCGAAATCGAAGTCGCGGTTGTTGCCGACATTCTTGTAATCCATGTCCATGATGATGATCTTGGCTTTTGGATTGAGGCGGCGGCCGTAGCCCATCCGGAAATCCAACGGCGTCCCGGCCAGCAGGATCACATCCGCGTTGTCGAAGGCAGTCTTGCGCGACGGCATGAAGGCATGCGAATGATTCCGCGGCAGCGTGCCGCGCGCCGAGCCGTTCACGTAGATCGGCATGTTGAAATGCTTCGAGAACCGATCGATCGCGTCGTGCGCCCGGCAGGTCCGGGCTTGTGTCCCAAATAGGGCGACGGGGCGCTCGGCTTTGGCCAGCAGCTCGGCCACCTGCTGGACGATGTTGGGGTCGCCCAGAAACTCGGCTGGTCCGCCGTCGGTGCCTTTGACACGATAGTTTTTCGGATAGCGAACCTTGGACGCATCCACTTTGCCGTC
>DATIRX010000050.1:0-6262 GCA_035469225.1 Bryobacteraceae bacterium | reverse complement strand
GCGACGAAGGGCTTGACCGGCGCCTACATTGCCATTTCCAACGCCTTAAAGCAGGCTGTGGGACAGAACAAATTCGAGGAGTTCAACGGCCCGCTGTGGCGTCAAGCGGGAAAGGGCGCGAAGGAATTCGCGGATACCTTCGGACTCGCCACGGAGAGCGCCGGCGATGTTGAAGGGGTTATCCATATCCTTGCCCAAGCGGCCATGGGTCCGGAGTTTGTATTCGAAATCGTTGAATCCACCAAAGACCGATGCGTGGGAAAGACTACTCAGTGTCCCTGGCACAAGAGGTGGAAGGAGCAAGGCCTGGACATGGACACCTGCGGGGCAGGGCATCAGGCATGGGGCGATGGGGCTACCGAAAGCCTAAATCCAAATTTTACTTTCCGGCTTACCAAGAATATGCTCCATGGCGACCCGCATTGCGAGTGGGTGGTGGAGAGGAAGAAGTAAAACGGAAGAAGCAGATCGAGGGCGACCTCGGGAGGCCGCCCTCAAGTGTCAGGCTCGCAAGACCCGGCTAAGCCAGAGCTTTTCCGTACAGCGCCAGCAGCTTGGTCCAGGCCTTCTCCGCCAACTGCTCGTTGTAGACGGTGGAATCCGGCGGGCACCAGCCATGCATGGCGGCGTATACTTCGATGTCCGCGGACAGCTTGGCCTTTTCGAACGTCTCTTTCAGGACGGTCTTCTCATTGGGCCTCGGCGTATCGTCACTCTGGGCAATCGCGATGAGGAACTGCGCCTTGGTCTTGGAGGCCTGCAGATGCGGACTATTCGGCATGTCCGTTACCAGCCCGCCCCCATGGAAAGAGGCGACCGCTCCCACGCGGTCGGGAACGGCAGCCGAAGTTCGAAACGCCATCGGCCCGCCCATGCAATAACCCTGGGTGCCGATCTTGCGATTCTTGGCAACCGAGGCCTGCTGATCCAGCCAACCGACGAAGGCTTTCGCGTCGGTCATGTGCGTCGCCTCGTTCAGCGCCTGCGCCAGCGGCAACAGTTCCGCGATCGGGGTTGCGGAGCCCTTGGACGCGGTGGGGGCCGGCTGCTTGCGATAGAACGGATTCACCACCAGCACCGAATAGCCGGATTCGGCCAGCCGCTTGCCCATGGTACGGAACGCCGGCCGCAGACCGAAGATGTCCGGCCAAACCAGAACACCGGGGGCCGTGCCGGTCGAGGGATGCACGAAATAGCAGTCCGCGGTGCCATCCGGCGTCTTCACCTTCACATCCGATTCGGTCACGGTAACCGCGTTGGCGACCTTGGGCAGCAGCATGGCCACGCCGGCTCCCAACATGACGCCGAATTGTTTTCGGGTCACCAAACCGAGAGCTTCATACTTCTGTTGGTCATCGTGAGAATGATCCTGATCACACATATTCGCTCCTTATAAGCGCTGGTGCTCGTCGATCGCACGCGCACTGGTTATTTTACATCCACAGGGGATGAGATCGGGATACCGCTTCACCTATGCCCCTAGCGGATCGCTAATGGGGCAAGGAAGTGTTCTTCGGGGGCCATTCGGGCCAACGGTTTCCGGACGTCGCCTCGATCGGAATCGGTCCTGTCAGCGAGGAGCCGGGGACAACGCCGGGAGGAACTGGCCGAGGGGGCGGCTGATGGTCTGCTGTTGTCGTCAATCGCAATTCATTCCATCCGATGTGCGCGGTCACGTGTTTATCGAACGTGGGTAACTCCCCATCGCCCCAGTCCTCGTGGAGGATGTTGAACTTCAAGGTGTCTCCCCGGATCTCGAAATCATCCAGTGCCGCCATGGTGTAGGGGTTGTCACACGTGCCGCAGACCATGCCGCGAAGCTTATCGCCCACCTTCTTAAAGATGAAGAATTGCTTGGGCGCGCCAACGCCATAGCCCAGCCATACCCCGATGACGTCCTTCTCGCTCAGCGCAGATTTCCATGGTCCGGGCTGGATGTAGGGTGCGCGTGGAGGCGCGGGCCCCTGCTTATTAGGGCCTGGCTGATTCACGGCCATAGCGGGAGTCGAAAGAGCCTTCGGAATGGTTGACACCATGACCGGCAGCGGATCCGGACCGCGCGGATCCTTGATGAGCGTCCGCACAAACTTCGCGCTGCCTGGCGCTCCGCTGGTACCCGTCACGATGAGATTCCCGTTCGCGAGCCTGGCGGTCGCTTTGTCCAGATAGGCGGTGCTGCCGTCGGGCTTCACATGCGTTACGACGAAGTTGAGGCCATCCGGCCCGAACGTGCCATCGACGAAGGCCAGCGTGGTGGCATCGGCGCAGTAGGTGCAGTAGATGCCCCTGATCCTATCTCCCCGAATGGAGAACTCATAGGTGTGCGCTTCACCTTTGTCGGTCCTCCAACCGCCGCGATAATCATCGGCGCTCTGCGCCGCGCTGACGCGCAGCAGTCCGAGCATGCCCACGCATAGCAATCGCCGCAGGGCCATGGTTACTTCATCAATTCCGCGAGTTTATCCTTCACGGCCGCGCCCCAGATGTCGTAGCCTTTGGCCTGCGGGTGCAGGTTGTCGGCCCGGAAGGCATCCGGCAGGAAGTATCCTTTCTCGTCCAGGAACCTGGCGCCGATGTCCAGATAGAAAACGTGCTGCTGATCATCGAGTCTGGAAATGATCCGGTTTACCTCGGCGATTTTATCGCGCACGGGGTCGCCGGGGATGCTGCGAGGGAAAATGGCCAGCAGGAGAATCCTGGCGTTGGGGAAATCGTTGCGCATCTCCAGCACGACGGCGCCGACGCCTTCGGCAATTTCAGGCGCGGTGGACGCACCGGTGTTGTTGGTGCCCACCATCAGCATGACGGCCTTGGGCTGAAATCCCTGGCCTTCGCCGTTCTTCAAGCCCCACAGAACCCCTTGCGTGGTGTCCCCGGCTACAGCGAAGTTGGCCGTTTTGATGCTGCCGAAATATTTGTCGAAGACGGCCTTGTTCGCGTCTCCCTGTACCCACCAGTCGGTGATGGAGTCGCCGTGGAGCAACAGGTCGATATCGCCCTTGCTGGCGATCTCGGCGAAGCCTAAATGGCGAGGCCCGATCCGCTGCTGCGTCTGCGTGTAAGTCGCGGCGTTATTCACACGCGGGGGCTGCAGCAGCATTAACGGCTGAAACTTTTCAAGCAGCGGTCTGACTGGCGACTTGTCGGAGGCGATCAAGGCCTTCAGCTCGTCGTTCACCTGAGTCAATTCCGCCGGCGTGGGACGGGGGATCGCAACCTCCGGCGGAACCGGAGCCGGGGGGCCGATCACCACGGGTGCGAAACCTCCGCGACCCGGACCTTGTGGTACTCCGGGGGTGTTTGCGGCGGGCGGCGCAACCTGGGCGAGAGCGAGCCCGGTTAAGACCAGTAAAAAGACAGAGACGTGAAGAACGCGGATCATAAGATCTCCTTCTGGCGGATCTCCTTCAGGTTCGTCGTATCAATTCTAGGTGACCGGCCGCGAAAGGCGCAACCATTCGGACTGCGCACATCGAAGACCTTTTTCATGACGAGGATCGTAGCCTGCAAAGTGGCCAGCATCAAACCGTGCGCGCCGATGGATCCAGGCGCGGGGGGCTCGTCCCTGGCGGATGCGGTGCAATCCATGAGGACTCAGATGGGGATGCCCATCCGCCATAGCCCATACGCGACGGCCTGCCGGACATACAGCCACTCCAATCGCCAGCTGGGGGATTCCAGGGGGACGCGGTCTTCCGGCCGCGGCGATCCGAAGACCTTCATTCCCTGATTCTCCAGCAGCTTCTTGACGCGATAGATGTGATAGCCGTCGCTGACCACGATGCAGGATCGCAGGTTCATGCGCCGCATGATCTCGGCTGCCGCGGCGATGCTATGAACGGTGCTCTCGCCTTCCGATTCGACCAGGATGGCCTCGGAGGGGACGCCGTGGCGGCTCAGGTAAGCCTGCGCCACGCCGCCTTCGGTGAAGCTCGGGTCGCCGCCGGCGCCGCCGGTGGTCAGAATCCGCGGGGCCAGATTTCGCAGATACAGGAATAGCGCGTGATTCAGCCGGGCCTCTAATACCGGGGAAGGGCGCCCCCGATATTCGGCCGCCCCCAGGACCACGATGACGTCGGCGGCTTGCGCTTCATCCACCTGCGACTGACGGCGAATATCGCGCGCCACGGTGGACAGGCCGAATGCGGCTACGCTGGCCCCGACCGCGGCCATGCCGGCGCCGACTCTAAGCAAGACTCGTTTCATGCGTTATGCTGGGCGTTCAGAAACTATTGTAGGCTCCTGTTTTGGAACGTGTTTTAAGACGTGGTTGAAACTCTCATCAGCGAAAAGAATCCCCTGCTCAAAGAGGTGCGGCGCCTGGCTGCCGGCGGCGATCCCGGCGAAGACCGCCTGGCCCTGGCGGAAGGACCCCGGCTGTTGGACGAAGCTCTTCGCAGCGGAGTAGCGATCGGCGCCGTGATTCTGGCGGAATCGGCCAGGATCCCGGACGACAACCGGCTCAGCGAGGTCCGCGTGGCGCGGGTGCCGGACGCGATTTTCAATAAGCTGGCGTCCACAGAATCTCCCCAGGGCGTCCTGACGCTGGTTCGACTGCGGGCATGGACCCCGCAGGACCTGGTTCGGGAAACTGCACTCATCGTGATCCTGGATGGGGTGCAGGATCCGGGCAATGCGGGAACCATCCTGCGGACGGCCGAAGCCTTCGGCGCTACGGGCGCGATCTTCCTGAAGGGCACGGTGAGTCCGTCGAATCCCAAATGCCTGCGGGCTTCGGCGGGCTCGGCGTTTCGCCTGCCGCTGCTGGCGGGATTCGCGATTGAGTCTCTGCTGGCGATGGCGGCGTCTTCCAAGGCTGGCCTGGCGCTGTATGCGGCCGATCCGCGCGCGGGGCTTCTGATCGCCGATGCCCGATTGGCGGCTCCCTGCGCCATCATCATCGGGAGCGAAGGAAGCGGCGTGCAGCCCAAGCTCGCCGCGCGGGCAACGGGCCTGAAGATCCCGACCACCACGGTGGAATCTTTGAACGCGGCGATTGCGGCCGGGATCTTACTCTACGAAGCACGCCGCCAAAGAAGTCTATGAGCCTGTTCGACAGCGCGCCCTTGCCTTCGTCGCCCGAGGCCGACGGAAAACGTCCGCTGGCCGAACGCCTGCGCCCGGAGCGGCTGGAAGACTTCGTGGGGCAACAGCACATTCTGGGTCCAGGCAAGCCGCTGCGGATGCAGATCGAGCGCGACCACCTGCAATCGCTGATCCTGTGGGGACCTCCCGGCACGGGCAAGACCACGCTCGCGCGTCTGATCGCCAAAAGAACACGTTCCGAGTTCGTGCCCTTCAGCGCGGTGCTCAGCGGCATCAAAGAGATCAAAGCGGTGATGGCCGATGCCGAGCGGCTACGGCGCGCCGGCCTCCGAACGCTGGTCTTTGTGGATGAAATCCACCGCTTCAATAAAGCCCAACAGGATGCATTTCTTCCCTACGTAGAAAAGGGGGACATCATCCTGATTGGCGCCACTACGGAGAATCCTTCTTTCGAGGTGGTGGCGGCTCTGCTCTCCCGAGCCAAGGTATATGCGCTGCGGGCGCTTTCGATGGACGAAATCGTCACGCTATTGCAACGTGGACTTGAGACTCTACAGCTGAAGGCTCCCCGCGATCTTATGGAGCAAATCGCAATCTACGCCAACGGCGACGCGCGATCGGCGTACAACATCCTGGAGTCGGCGGCCGGAGTGGCCCGGGAAGGCGTCCTGGATAGCGCGGCGGTCGAAGCAGTCATCGAGCGCAAGGTGCTGCTCTACGACAAAGCCGGCGAGGAGCATTTCAATCTGGTTTCGGCGCTGCACAAGAGCATCCGGTCCTCGGATGCGGATGCCGCGCTGTACTGGCTGGCGCGTATGCTGCAGGGCGGGGAAGATCGCATGTACCTGGCTCGCCGGCTGGTGCGCATGGCGGTTGAGGATATCGGCCTGGCGGACCCGCGGGCGCTGGAGCAGGCCATGGCCGCGCAGCAAGCCGTTCATTTTTTGGGCATTCCGGAGGGCGATCAGGCTCTGGCCCAGGTGGCGCTGTATCTGGCGATCGCGCCGAAATCCGACGCGGCTTATCGGGCCTTGAACAAGGCCATCGAAACGGTCGAGAACACGACGGCCGGACCGGTTCCGATGCAGCTTCGAAATGCCCCGACCAAGGCCATGAAGGAATGGGGCTATGGCGAGGGCTACCAGCACGCTCACCAATTCGAGGACGCGCTGAATACGATGAGCTGTTTACCCGAGAATTTACGCGGGACGTTATT
>DATIRX010000049.1:0-3013 GCA_035469225.1 Bryobacteraceae bacterium | reverse complement strand
CGGCTGTGCACTGGAGAGTGTGACATACGTTTCAGTCACACGCTGCCTCTGTTGAGGATCCAGAATGAGGTAGCGATGATTGCCTTTCGCCGAAGCAGTAAACTGCGTCCTTCCATCGTCGAGCACGGTAACGATTCCAGGCTCGGAAACGCGGAAGCAGCCCTGATCCGCGCCAGCCGCGTAGAGGACCGCCGCCATGGCCCTGGTCGGCGCATCGTAAGGCATCGGCTTGTAAGCCCGATAGGCATCCGCCACGGGATGATGGGGAGCCCAGGCAAAATCGGTGTCGATGCTGGCACCCGGAAACAGTGCGTCTCCCAGTTCTGCTCCCGCAAACACGATCTGCCCCGGCCAGTCCGCCAGCAGCTTGCGGAAGCCTTTGACGTCGTTTTTAACCACGGGATCGGGCTGCGGATTATCGAAACGGCCCGCAGCGATGGCCAGCACGCGCGCTTTCTTCTCCACCCAGCGCCGGCCGTCGGCCAGCGCGATCAAATTCAGCAGATTTGCCGGCGGACCCGCCAGGATCATCGCGGCTGTTCCATCGGGATAAGCGCTGAGCGCGTTGCGGATCAGGGCAACGGGATCGGCGGTATCGTTCGGCTTCGCGATATCGCGCCGGTAGGCCGGCTTGCCCAGCGCGCCCTGCAGCATGGGATCGACTGCGGCGTTCGCCGGGCCGTCGGCAAACATACCCACCGGTAGCGCATTCCTGCCCGGGAAATCGCCCGACGCGTCCCCGCGATAAAATCGGCACACGAGGTCCAGAAAAGCGGCGGTATTCAGATTATTGCGGCTGACGCTTACCGACCCGACGCGAATCTGCCGCTTGCCTTCCAAACCGAAAAGCAGCGCCAGCGCGAGCACCTGATCGATACCCCCGTCGAGCGACGAATCGAATACGATGCCAGGAAGGTTTCCCCCCTGGAGTATCTGTAGTGGAAAAACAGAGAATGGCCTCACGCTCAGCGCGACCTCTATGGTAATCGTTCTATTTGACGGAAAGAAAGCGCTTTCATGCTTATGATAACGCCCTTCCGGCCCATTTTGCCACTCGGTTCACCGGCGGGCCGAGTCAGGCCTTAGCCGCCTGCCTCCGATTGATCTCCAGCCGGGAATCGACCAGCGCAACCGTTTCGTCAATCACCGGGTGACGCAAGCCTTTCTGCCTGGCGATCAGCTGCACGAGTTTGTCCGGACGCTCGATATTCAACGCTCCGTTTTGGAGAGCCCGCGCTCCGGAAGCCGGCCGGACCAGCGACTGCGCCGCGGCAGCGTATTTCTCAAAGGGGACCAGATCGCTAGGACTGGCGCCGAGCTTGACGCACAGCTCGTTGACGAAGTTGTAGACCGAGCGGGACGTCTCAAGATCGCTATGAACCGCTTCTTGAGCGGTGCGGATGCCGTCTTTCAGCACGCATCGATAATTGCCCGCGAGCAGCATCGCCCATTTCGCCAGCGGCACAAAGATCGATTCGTGCACCTTCAGCTTCACCGGCAATTCGATCTTGCCTTCCGGCGTATCGAAGCGCGCCCCTTCGATGTCTTTCTCCAGCTGGCGGAGAATGACGTTGCCTTTTTCGTCCTCGAACCTGGCGGCTTTGAAATTGGTGGGCAAGGTCACCATCAGCACATTCACCGGCTCGTCCGGCGGGCGAATCGCCTGCGGATCCGGACTGTTGAGCGTAACGTACTTGGGATCGAAGTTATCCCAGACGGTCGGATCGGTGTAAGCGGGCTTGAGGGCTTCGTAATCCAACCCGGGGATGCGTTTGATGTATGGCGGCGGCGGCATGTTCATGATGGACATGCACGGGACGCGCGATTTCGCTACCTCGTCGAGCAGCTCCCGCACGCCCGCGGCGCGATACTGCGGCTCCTGCATGCACAGGCCGACCAGGTCGTAGTCCTTCGGGTTGACGCCGGTCGTGGGTCCGGCCGTCACCTTGCCCGGCAGCTTGCGCGAATCGAGGACCACAGGCTCGTTCCGCCCTCGTATCGGCAGACGCACCCGGAACCCCTCCGCATTGATCAGATCAGCCTCCGCCGGAAGGCAGACCAGATGAATCTTGTGTCCGCCGAACAGAATCTTGGAGGCGAGGAGCGAGCCGTAGGACGCTCCCATGAGCAGAATGTTATATGGCATAGGTCACTTTCATAGAACTGGTTTAAGGTTTCCAGCGGGGCTGGCAAGCACGCAGGAAAATGCGTCGGAAGGCAGATCGGAGAGTTTGGTGGCAGCCAAATCGGCTCCCAGTTCGGATGCGTTTCTGCCGACGCCTATGCTGCGCATCCCGGCTCGTTTCGCTGCCTCGATGCCGGCGCGCGCATCCTCGACCACCACGCAGCCGTGCGGTTCAGCGCCCAGGTGCGCGGCAGCGGCGAGAAAAACGTCCGGCGCCGGCTTGCCCTTGCGGACGTCTTCGGCTGAGACGGCGGCCTGAAACCACGGCCGCATGTGGAGCGCGTCCAAAACCGTTTCGACGTTGCTTCGCGGAGCCGAAGACGCGATCGCCTGCCGCCATCCTTCGTGGTGCAGCCGTTCCACCCACTCTGCCGCGCCGGGCAGCGGCAGCAGTCCTTCGAGGCGCACCAGCTCGCGGTAGCGCTCCTCTTTGTCGTTGCCGATTTGCTCGATCTTTCCGGCACCCGCGTTTTCGCCCAGCCACTTTGCCAGGATTGCGTCATTGCGCTGGCCGAAACTGGATAGAAAATCCTGGCGGGTGATGCCGACGCCGGCCCGGTCCAGCGTCTCTTTCCACGCCCGCCAGTGGTATTCTTCCGAATCCACCAGAGTTCCGTCCAGGTCCCACAACACCGCTCCGCGCATGGTCGTCATCTCACGTCCAGTCTATGTTGGAAGATGCCGGCCGCCGTGGCCGGAGGAGTCCCGCCAGTCCGGGACCGCGCGACCGCGAGCAAAACCACCGACGCCACCAGGCAGGACGCACCCAAGGCGAAGTACGCCCAGGTCATCGTACCGGATACGTCCCGGATGCGCCCCACCAGGAAG
>DATIRX010000048.1:0-2892 GCA_035469225.1 Bryobacteraceae bacterium | reverse complement strand
GCCCGCAGGCGCCTTGCCTTCCACCTCGACTTTCTGCGACGGACTCTTCATGCCGTTGATCGGCCGGGTGATGGTCACGCTGTCGGGGTCGCGCGATTCCGGCGCAGGCTCGACCGGGAGGGATGGCGCAATCTTGCCCAGCGACGCCTGGTGTGTCTTATCGCCGCCGGAGTAAAAGGCGTCTGCCAGCAGTCCGAAGTACAGCAGGCCGGAGAAGAGCACGAACAGGGATCCGTAAACCGCATAGCGGACATAAGGGCGCCGCGGAACGGTGTCCGCCAGGGTCTGCAAGTAGGCCTTGTGGCAGAGGTCGCCGCAGAACAGGTGGTGATCCAGCTTGATCTGACACTCCGGGCACAGCGGGCGCGTGCACTGGAAACACTTGCGTTTCGCGATCCGGGTCGGATGCCTGTAACAGAATCTTGGTTCACTCATGGACAGATGCAGACGATATATTATAACCCAGTCCGAATTTTGCGGCAGGTTCATCATGAAACGACTGGTCTGGCGAACGCCCCGCGCCGGCGCTATCCGGCGCCTTGCACTTTGCGAGGAGTCTCTTCCTTCGACGGATCCCGGGATGGTTCGCATCGGGGTTCGGTCCGTCGGGCTGAATTTTGCAGACATTTTTGCCCTTACAGGTCTGTACTCTGCAACGCCGCAAGGGAGCTTCATCCCCGGGTTGGAATTCTCAGGCGTGGTGATGGAAACAGTCCCCGGAGCGCACGGGTTTTCCCCGGGCGATCCGGTGATGGGCGTCACGCGTTTCGGCGGATATGCCTCCGTTCTGGATGTTGCGCCGGCCTACTGCATGCCCCTCCCCGCAGGGTGGACGTTTGCACAGGGCGCTGCATTTCCGGCGCAAACCCTGACCGCATGGTATGCGCTGAAAGTGCTGGGAGACGTGAAGCCGGGACAGGCGGTCCTGGTGCAGAGCGCCGCAGGCGGCGTCGGTCTCCAGGCGCTCCACTTGTGCCTCAAGAGCGGCGTTCGTCCGATCGGCGCCGTGGGCAGCGCAGCGAAGCGTGAATTTCTGCGGCAGCGCGGCTTTCCGGAAGTGGTAGTCCGCGGCCGGAATTTCAAAAACGATGTGCGCGCCCTGCTGGGCGGACAGAATCTGAATCTGGTCCTGGATGCCGTGGGCGGGCGTTACCAGAAAGAGGGCTACGAATTGCTCGCGCCTACGGGCAGGCTGGTGGTTTTCGGCGCCGCCGAGTTCACGCCGGGCAGAAACCGGCCGCGTTACCTGAAAGCCCTGGTGCAGTACCTGCGGCGGCCGGTTTACGATCCATTGAACCTGATCTCCAGCAACCGCTCCGTCCTCGGATTCAACTTGATCTGGCTGTGGGACCGCCTCGACATGCTCCTGCCCCTGCTGGAGGACCTGTTGGCCATGAAACTGGAAGCTCCCTGTGTGGGGAAAGGATTCCCGTTTTCCGAAGCCCACGCCGCCATCGACTTTCTTCGCAGCGGGCAGTCGGTGGGGAAAGTCGTTCTGACCTTGCCGGAATCTACGCCCAGTTGACTTCGCCTGGCTGCGACGGTACTTTCAGATTAAGCCTGCTTTTTTCCTAGCTACCCGTTCGTGGGAGGAGAGATTCCCTTGCGCAAGGAAATGGTGACGGATCAGATCATGGCGCGCGGTGTCCATGACCCTCTGGTTCTTGAAGCGATGAACCGCGTGGAACGACATCGATTCGTCCCGCCGGGATGGGAACGCGATGCGTACTTGGACGGCCCGCTGCCAATCGGTGACGGGCAGACGATTTCGCAGCCGTATATCGTCGCGCTGATGACCGAGATGGCGCGGATCGGCGCGAAGTCCCGCGTCTTGGAAATCGGTACGGGCTCCGGCTACCAGGCGGCCGTTCTCGCGGAAATCGCGAAAGAAGTCTACACGATCGAGATCATTGAACGGCTGGGGTTCCTGGCCAGGGAAACGCTGGAGCAGCTCCACTACCGGAATATTCAACTACGGATCGGTGACGGCTACCAGGGCTGGCCGGACGCGGCGCCATTTGACGCCATCCTGGTCACCGCTGCGCCGAGTCATATTCCACCGCCCCTGGTGGATCAGCTTGTCATGGGCGGCCGTCTCGTGATTCCGGTCGGCAGCTTCTACCAGGAGCTTGAAGTGATCCGCCGAACCGAACTGGGCGTGGAAAAGGAATCCGTGATTCCGGTGCGCTTCGTTCCGATGACGGGCAAGGCGCAACGGCAGTGAAGCAACCACCAGGGCACGCAGAAATTTCTGATCTCTGATTTTAGATTGCTGATTTGTGCATCCTACCGCCCGGAATCTCAGTTGGCCGTGGCGAATACAACCTGGATCTGATCCTTTTTCGCGTCCGCAGGCATCCACGCTTCCAGAACAACCACCTGTCCCGGTTTGAAGTTCTGAACCTGCGCCACGGGCCCCTTGATCCCCGGATACATCAGGGACAGGCTTGAAATTACAGCTTTTCCCTGATTGCGGACCCTCGTGATCAGGTAGCTCTTATCCCCCATGTTCCGCAGCGATGTTTCCACCATCGTGAACGGAGCGGAGGGATTGAGCTGCGAGAGTTTCGACTGCTGGTTGCGTAACTGGGCCTGCGCCGCCATCGCGTCATCGCTGGGAAGCACGTTCTCTGACAGGCGGCTCATTTCATCGAAGTGGGCAGCCGTACGGTCCATGGAGTCGCCCTGGATATTCCACATGTCCCAGTGAGTTCCTTCTTCCAGCATGAGTCTCTCGAAGTTGACCGAGAGGGCTCCCCGTTTGTGGAGAATGGCTGCCATCCGGACGGGTTCCACGGTGTGGCCGGCCATTTGCCAGAGGGTCAGCCAGGTACTGGCGATGTCGTTGACGGCCTCGCTGTACAGCAGCGTGGAAATCTGCTTTGAATTCTC
>DATIRX010000047.1:0-6722 GCA_035469225.1 Bryobacteraceae bacterium | reverse complement strand
GACTTACGACGACGTAGGCCCTCAAGTTCGGTAGAAATCTGCCGGTTCATTGTTTCCGCATCTTTACTGGCCGTCTCCAATTGGGAAACCGTTGCCGTTATACGTTGCGTTAGGCGCTCAGCCCGTCGACCATTTCCTTCCACATTGGCCAGTCCAGTAGCTAGACGCTGGTAGTCGCGTGTATAACGTGCCTGAGTATTCTCCGTGAATTTCTTGAAGGAATTGACCGATACTTGCGTCTCCTTTTGGAATTTCGAAACTTCCGGTTGAATCTGTTCCACAAGAAGCTGCTTGGCTTCCCTGGATGCAACTTCTGAGACCGTCTTCTTGATGGCAGGTTCACGGAACTCGTCCGTGACTTTTTCGACCACGGTTCTGTTCAAGAATTCCGTGGCTCTGTTGTATGCACTGATCATTGAGTATATAAGAAAAACACCCGAGATCACGGCATAGATGCTAAATCCACCGAATACATAAAGCTTCAGGCGTTGCCGAATGTGCTCGTAGATCCTATTTTCTTGTCGCGCAGTGAGGGGATAGGGCTCTTCAGCGGGAAGATTGAACAACGAGGCACAGTACTGACACCGGACGAGCCGATCATCCGCCGTTAGCTTGTTGCATCTTGGACAATAGCGGTCCATGATCTTGCGAAGGCCTCAACTACTCCGTCGTTCATTAGGAGCACCCACTCGTGCCACCGCAGTTCTCGCACTTGTAGCACGAGCCGTTGCGGGTCATCAGGCCGCCGCATTCTGAACACGAAGGAGCGTCGGTGGCGACAGGCGAAAACGGCAGCGCCTGCTGCGGATCGGGCTCGGTGACGCGCAGAGCGGAAGCCTCGCCGGCTTCGCCGCTGTTGGCGTACTCTTCCCCGATGAAGCGCGCGCCCATCCACCGGAAAATGTAATCCATGATGGACTTGGCGTAGGGCACCGTGGGGTTGCCGGTCCAGCCGCTGGGCTCGAAACGCACATGGCTGAACTTATCGACGAAGAACTTCAGCGGCACGCCGTATTGCAGCGCGTAGCTGATCGCCGTGGCGAAGGCATCCATCAGCCCCGAGATGGTGGAGCCTTCCTTGGCCATGGTGACGAACAACTCTCCCGGCGAGCCGTCTTCATACAGGCCGACCGTCAGATAGCCTTCGTGGCCGCAGATGGAGAACTTGTGCGTGATCGCGTGGCGCTCATCGGGAAGCTTGCGGCGGATGGGCCGGTAGACGATCTTTTCTTCGATCTTGACCGCGGGCGCAATCGCGGCGGCCGGTCCATTGGCGGCCTTGGCGCCCTTGGAAGTGCCGGAACTGAGAGGCTGAACCCGCTTGGAGTTATCGCGATAGATTGCGACGGCTTTTAGCCCCAGCTTCCAGCTCTCGATATACGCATCCATGATGTCTTCGGCGGTGCACTCCTCCGGCATGTTAATCGTCTTGGAGATTGCCCCGGAAATAAACGGCTGCACGGCGGCCATCATGCGCACATGGCCCATATAGTGAATCGACCGCGAGCCGTTCTGCGGGCGGAAGCTGCAATCGAAGACCGCCAGGTGCTGATCCTTCACATGGGGCGCGCCCTCGATAGTGCCCGTGGAATCGATGTATTCGACAATGGCGCTGATCTGATCGGAAGTGTAGCCCAGCTTGATGAGCGCGTTGGGCACAGTTTGGTTCACGATCTTGATGACGCCGCCGCCCACCAGCTTCTTGTACTTCACCAAAGCCAGATCGGGCTCGATACCGGTGGTGTCGCAATCCATCATGAAGCCGATGGTTCCGGTGGGCGCGAGCACCGTAGTCTGGGCGTTGCGGTACCCCGCTACGCGGCCCAGATCGTAGGCTTCTTCCCAGCACCGGCGGGCGTTTTCGTAAATGGCCTGCGGAACGCGCTTGCTGTCGATGCGGAGCGTGGCGTCGCGATGCATGCGAATCACGTCCAGGAACGGCTCTTCATTGACGGCGTAGCCGGCGCAGGGGCCAGTGGAATCGGCGGCGATGCGCGCGCTGGTCAGATACGCCTGGCCGCACATGATGGCGGTGAGCGAAGCGGCCCAGTCGCGGCCCTGATCGCTGTCATAGGGGATGCCCATGGACATCAGCAGCGCGCCGAGGTTGGCGTAGCCCAGGCCCAGCGGACGGAAATCGTGCGAATTCTTGGCAATCTTTTCCGTGGGATAGGCTGCGTTATCCACGATGATTTCCTGCGCCAGAATCACCGTGTCAACCGCGTGTCGATACGCCTCCACGTCGAACTGCCCGTCCGGGCCCACGAACTTCATCAGGTTCAGGGACGCCAGGTTGCAGGCCGAATCGTCCAGGAACATGTATTCCGAGCACGGATTTGAAGCGTTGATCCGGGCAGTGTTCTTGGAAGTGTGCCAGCGGTTGATGGTGGTATCGAACTGCATCCCCGGATCGCCGCACTGATGCGTAGCCTCGGCGATCTGGCGCATCAGATCGCGGGCCTGGTAGCGATCCACGGGCTGGCCGTTGGCGCGCGACTTGGTCCACCAGTCGGCATCCGCTTCCACGGCTTCCATGAATTCGTCGGTGGCGCGGACGCTGTTGTTGGCGTTCTGGAAGAAGATGGAGCTGTAGGCTTCCCCGTCGAGCGAGGAATCGTAACCGGCGTCAATCAGCGTTTGCGCTTTCTTCTCTTCCTTGGCCTTGCACCAGATGAAGGATTTGATGTCGGGGTGATCGGCGTTCAGGATCACCATTTTCGCGGCGCGGCGAGTCTTGCCTCCGCTCTTAATGACGCCGGCGAAGGCGTCGAAGCCCTTCATGAAGCTCAGGGGGCCGGAAGCGCGGCCGCCGCTCGATAGGAGACCGTCCTCTTCCCGCAGCGTGGAAAGATTGGACCCGGTACCCGATCCCCACTTGAACAGCATGCCTTCGGTTTTGGCCAGATCGAGAATCGATTCCAGGGTGTCGCCGACGGAATTAATGAAGCACGCCGAGCACTGCGGGCGGCGTTCGTCGGGAGTGATTTTCTTGAGAGAATGGGTCGCGTCGTCGAAGAAGAACCCGTACCCGCGCGGTTCCGCTACGCCCACGTTGAACCAGACCGGCGAGTTGAAACACGCTTTCTGGGTCAGCATCAGGTGGGTGAGATCGAAGCGGAAGTTCTCGGCGTCCTCAGGGGTCTTGAAGTAACGCTGTTGGGCGCCCCAGCCGGCGATGGTGTCGCACACCCGGGAAATCAGCTGGCGAACGCTGGTTTCGCGCTCCGGCGAGCCGATTTTGCCGTAGAAATACTTGCTGACTACGATGTTGGTGGCGGTTTGAGACCAATCCACCGGGACTTCAATGTCGCGCTGCTCAAAGATGACCGCGCCTTTGTCGTTGCCAATGGCGGCATTGCGCAGATCCCACTGTACTTCGTCATAAGGGGTTTTCCCGGGCTCAAGACGGGCAGTGAAATAGCGCGGGAATACCACCCCGATTCGCTCCGGAACGGGTATTGGCCTCCGCACATCTTTCAGTTTCATAGCAACACCCAGCCCTAATTGTCCCATGGTAGACACCTTTCCTTAATTACTGTGGGAGAGAATCTTCAGAGATCCACCCGGCTCTTGAAGAAACCGCTGTCGGTCATGTTAACCCCAACATCTGGAGGTGTCAATCAGAAAACGCCCTACGGGTCGTATACCACTGACGAAATTACGTTTTTGGGTTAATCATCACATTGATAATAGACAATGTACCTTTTGTGCTATACTGAGGTACGTGAGCAGGCTCAGTCACTTGCAGGCCTTAGAAGCCGAAAGCATCCATATCATCCGAGAAGTCGCTTCAGAATTCCAGCGCCCCGTGATGCTGTATTCCATCGGCAAGGATTCGTCGGTGATGGTACGTCTGGCCCAGAAGGCCTTTTTCCCCGGCCCGATCCCCTTCCCGCTGCTGCACGTGGATACCACTTACAAGTTTAAAGAGATGATCGAATTCCGCGATAAGTTCGCGGCCGAGCTGGGCGTCAAGCTGATTGTGCACTCCAACACATCGGCCTTGCAGGCAGGGGCGAATCCCTTCCGGCTGGGAACGGAGCGTTGCTGCGGATTACTGAAGACCCAGGCATTGCTGGACGGCCTGCGCGCCGGAGGATTCGATGCGGCCTTCGGTGGGGCGCGCCGGGACGCAGAAAAATCCCGCGCCAAAGAGCGTATCTTCTCCTTCCGCGATTCTCTGGGACAGTGGGATCCCAAGAACCAGCGTCCGGAGTTGTGGAATCTTTTCAACGGCCGCGTGGAGCCGGGGGAAAGCATTCGCGTGTTTCCGCTTTCCAACTGGACCGAAATGGACGTGTGGCAATACATTCACGTCGAGAACATTCCGATCGTGCCGCTGTATTTCGCCAAGGAACGCCAGGTCCTGGTGCGCGGCAATTCGCTGGTGATGCCGGAGCAGGACTTCGTCAAGCCGCAGCTGGGCGACCGTTTGGAGACGGTGATGTGCCGGATGCGGTCCCTGGGCTGCTCGCCGTGCACCGGAGCGGTCCGCTCGGATGCGGATACTCTGCCCAAAATCATCGCCGAGCTGGTGACGGTCAGAAATTCGGAGCGCGAGAACCGGGTGATCGATCACGACCGTGAAGGATCCATGGAATTGAAGAAGCGCGAGGGATACTTCTAATGGAGACGCGCTAAAATGACTGCTGCGTTCGTGCAACCACCCACCCAGCCGTCCTTCAACATCGAGGAGTTCCTTGCAGCCGAGGAATCCAAGGGGCTGCTCCGCCTCACGACCGCGGGCAGCGTGGACGACGGCAAAAGCACGCTGATCGGCCGTCTTCTGCATGACGCCAAGGGCGCTTACGAAGACCAGTTGAAATCGGCCATCCGCGGCGGAGAGATCGATTTTTCGCTGCTCACCGACGGGCTGCGGGCGGAACGCGAGCAAGGCATCACCATCGATGTGGCGTACCGCTATTTCGCGACGCCCAAGCGCAAGTTCATTCTGGCCGATACGCCGGGGCACGAGCAGTACACGCGCAATATGGCGACGGGAGCTTCGACCGCCGAGCTGGCCATCATTCTGCTGGACGCGCATCGCGGTCTGACCACGCAATCGCGCCGGCACGCGTTCATCGCCACGCTCCTGGCCATTCCGAATTTCGTGATCGCGGTGAACAAAATGGACCTGGTGGGGTATGACCAGGAGGTTTTCAATCGCATCCGCGCGGAGTTCGAGCCGTTCCTGGAGCGCATCGGCACGAAGAATTACTACTTCCTCCCGTTGAGCGCCCTGAAGGGCGATAACGTTGTGGAACGCGGCTCGCATATGCCCTGGTTCGAAGGCCCCTGCCTGCTCGAATACCTGGAGACCGTGGAACCGGCCGACCGCATGCTGGACGCGCCGTTTCGCATGGCTGTGCAGCGGGTGGTTCGTCCGGATCAGAACTTTCGCGGGTACGCCGGACAGATCGGATCGGGAACCATCCGCCCGGGCGATGACGTGCAGGCGCTGCCGTCCGGCAGGCGCTCGAAGGTTCGTCGCGTTGTGACGTTCGACGGTGACCTGGAAATGGCGCATGCGCCCATGTCGGTGACGCTCACGCTGGCGGACGAGATCGATATCAGCCGCGGCGACATGATTGCGTCGGGAACTCCTCCGCAATCGTCCCGGATGATCGACGCGACCATGGTGTGGTTCGACGCGCATCCTCTGGACCCGGCGCACGACTATCTGATCAAGCACACGTCCAACACCGTTCCGGCGCGCGTGGACGGCGTGCGCCACCTGATCAACGTGGCAACGCTCGAAACGGAAGCGGCCACCAGCCTGGCGATGAACGAAATCGGCGTGGTGCGCATCGCCACGGCCAAGCCGCTGTTCTTCGATGCCTACAAAGAGAATCGGGTCACGGGAAGCTTCATCCTGATCGATCGCAAGACCAATCACACGGCCGGGGCCGGGATGATTCTGGGATCGGCGGAAGGGTCGCTCGAAGATGCCGCCGATCGCCTGGTCCGGCTGGTTCGCGCAGCCGTTCCCCCGGGTTCGCAGCTGAATCTTCCGTCCGAGGACGCGCAGGCCGTGGAAGTCGTACGAACACTGTTGAAAGGCGTGTTGAAATGAGCGCGGCCACTATCGAATCGAAAACAGCGGAAGCCGGCGCACTCATTTCCAAAATGCTGGGAGAATCCGCGGCCCCCTGCATCACTTCCAGTTTTCAATCCGAGTGCGTCGTGCTGGTGCACATGCTGCTGGCGCAGCAACCGCGGATTCCGGTGTTGTTTCTGGAAACCGGCTATCACTTTCCGGAGACCATCGAGTATCGCGACCGTCTGGCCCGCGAGTGGAACCTCAACCTGTTTAATCTTGAAGCCAAGCAAAGCGTTGCGGACCAGGAATCGCAGTTCGGGATTCTGAACCGGACCAACCCGACCCAGTGCTGCAAACTGCGCAAAGTGGAGCCACTGTTCGCGGGCCTGTCGCCGTACGACACCTGGTTTACGGCGCTTCGCCGCGATCAGTCGCCTACGCGCGCGAATCTCAAAGCCGTCGAGCCGTTCAGCCTGCCCGGCGGAAAAGTGATCCAGAAGATCAGTCCCCTGGCGGATTGGACCGCCCGCGACGTCTACCAGTACATGCAGGCACATGGGATTCCAGAGCTTTCCCTGTACGATCTGGGCTACACCAGCATCGGCTGCAAACCGTGCACTGCGCTGCCGCTGGACCCCAACGATCCGCGCTCCGGACGCTGGCAGGGCCAGGGCAAGCTGGA
>DATIRX010000046.1:0-9544 GCA_035469225.1 Bryobacteraceae bacterium | reverse complement strand
GGGGGCATATGCAACATGTGGGCTCCAATCGCCAGTCCCACAATGAAAATAATGTATCCGATGAGGTAGATTCCGAACGACATGTTGGTGCTCCTCGCATAACAGCGAAGCAATCGCATCGCCAAAGAGGATCGAGCCCCCTCGACAGGGGCCATTTAGGATAAAATGCCTGAGAACAAACTCCCGTCCGCAAACGTAGTTCTCAATCAAAGGTTGGTGACATGAAAGCACACAAGCTCGCCCTTTGGACTTCGGCCGCAGGATTACTTCTGCTGGTCTGGGTGGCGCCCGGCCAGCAGCCGCGGCGCATCGACGATGCCGCGCTGAGAAACGCCGGCAAGACCGGCGAAGAATGGCTGAGCTACGGCCTGGCTCCGGGTGAAACCCGCTACAGCCCGCTCAAGCAGATCGACGCCACCAACGTCAGCCGCTTAGGGCTGAACTGGCTGTACGAAATCGGCCCGGGCGGCGGCAACCAGGAAGGCACTCTCCTGATGGCCAACGGAACCCTGTACGGCATCACCAACTGGAGCGTCGTGTACGCAGTGGATGCCCGCACCGGCAAGGAAAAGTGGCGCTGGGACCCGGAAGTGAACCAGGCTACCGTGCGGCCAAAGATGTGCTGCGGCATCGTGAATCGCGGCATCGCGATGTACGAGGGGAATATTATCGCTCCCGCCAACGATGGGCGCCTGTTCGCGCTGAATATGGAAACCGGGAAACCCGTATGGGAAACCCGCGTGGCCTATTCCCAGGACAGTTACACGCTGACCATGGCGCCCCGCATCGCCAAAGGCAAGGTGGTTATCGGCGTCGCGGGTGCGGAATTCCCGGTGCGCGGCTACTTTGAAGCGCATGACGCCAAGACCGGCCAGTTCCTCTGGCGCACGTATACGGTTCCCGGCGATCCCTCCAAGCCGCCTGAGAACGAAGATATGCGCCGTGCGGCCGCGACCTGGTCCACCGATGGAATGAAAATGGGCGGCGGCGGTACGGTCTGGGACGGGATGTCCTATGACCCCGACACCAACCTGCTCTATGTCGGCACCGGGAACGCGGGTCCCTGGACGCAGGACGCCCGCAAACAAGGTAAGGATAAAGAGAATCTGTACGCGGCTTCCATTCTTGCGGTGAATGCCGATACCGGCAGGCTGGCGTGGTACTTCCAGATGGTCCCCGGCGATGAGTGGGACTTCGACAGCGTGCAGCAGCTGATGCTGGCCGACGTGGTCATCAAGGGCCAGCAGCGTAAGGTAATCATGCAGGCCAACAAGAACGGATTCTATTACGTGATCGACCGGGTGACCGGCAAGTTCATCTCCGGCCAGCCCTTTGCGCAGGTCACCTGGGCTCGCGGGCTGAACGAAGAAACCGGCAGGCCGATTATCAACGCGGAATCCTACTACGGTACGCAATCCATTCCGATCGCTCCGGGTCCTGGAGGCGCGCACAACTGGTCGCCGATGTCGTTCAATCCGGCCACCGGGCTGGTGTACCTGCCGGCGTCGCCTGGCGGCAGCTTCAACTACTCCTCCGATCCGAACTTCAAATACCAGGAAGGCAAGCAGAACATGGGCATCACCTTCGGTGGTTTTGGCCGGGGTGGCGCGGCCGCGGCCGGTGATGCGGCCAACGCGGCGGGTGCGGCTCCAGCCGCTCCTCCCAAGCCGCCCCTGCCTGCTCCCCCGGCGATCGGACCAACACCTCCGGAAGGCAACGGCCGTGGAGGCGTCCTGCTCGCCTGGGATATCGTGAATCAGAAGGAACGCTGGCGCGCGCAAGGCGGCGGCGGAATCGGCGGTGGTACGGTTACGACCGCCGGGAATCTGGTCTTCCAGGTGATCCCGGATGGTCGCTTGGTCGCTTATACCGCCGACAAAGGTGACAAGGTTCTGGACATTCAGACCGGACTTCGCGGAGGCATGGGCCCACCCATCACTTATATGCTCGACGGCAAACAGTATGTGGCGCTGGCGGGTGGATCCGGCGCGCTCCCGGCCTTCGGACCTCCTCCGGGAGGAGCCGCTCCCGCGGGGGCCCCGGGTGGACCTCCTCCGCCCGCCGCAGCCGCACCTGCTCCCGGTGGTGCTGCGGGCGCACCGCCTCCGCCGGCGGGTGGAGGCACTCCTCCCGTGACACCAAAGCTCCTGGTGTTCGTCTTAGATGGCAAGGCGACCCTGCCGGCTGCCGCGCAGTAACTCAGGCCTAACAATTGGCCCTCTAAGTGCTTCTACTGTAATCCGTGAAGTGCAGAGGGTTGCAGAATCAATCGGTTAGATCGGAAATCGGTAAATATTCACCGGTTCCAACCAGGAACATCCTACCGACTGGCTCGGCAATCATCCCATATCACGTTGATCTACAACAGGATCCCGTGGTTGCTCCCGCGGGCATCGGTCTCCGGGCCGGCTCCACCCAGCGTCCTTTATTGGACGTAGCCGGTCCGGGGCTCGAGCACTTAACTCGAACCATAACTCTTGAAAGGGGAATTGGACAATGAATACGAATCTCACGATGATGGCAGGCGTAATGGTGCTAAGTCTGGCGGGGGCCGGTTGCGCGACCAAGAAGTACGTGGTCAAGACCGTCTCTCCGGTGGAAGCACGCGTTACTGCAAGCGAAGGAAAGAACGTCGAACAAGACAAGCAGCTCGCGGATCACGCGAAGGATATCGATGGTCTGACCACCGATCTCTCGCGGACCAAAGAGCGTGTAACGGACGCCGATGCCAAGGCTGTCGCGGCCGGCCAGGCTGCCCAGCGCTCCGGCGAGCGTGCGGATAATGCGCAGCGCTCCGCCGATGGCGCCCAGAAGGTCGCCGATGGGGCCCAGGCCACTGCCAATCGCGGCCTGCAGCGCTCCGATGTGATCGAGAAGAACATGGTGGCGATGAACAAGTTCAACATGGTGAAGACCGTGACCGTCCTGTTCCCGCTGAACCAGTCCAAATTGGACAAGGATGCGCAGGCCGAGCTGGATGCGCTAGCCCAGATGACGGACGCCAAAGAGCGGTTCGTAATCGAAGTGCAGGGCTTCACCGATAAGACCGGGTCGGCCATTGCCAATGAGCAGCTGAGCCAGGCGCGGGCCGCGTCGGTAGCACGCTACCTCGCCAACGAGCACAAGATCCCGGTTCGCAGCATCACCACGTTGGGATCGGGCTACGCTCTGCCGGTTGCGGACGATAAGACCCGCGAAGGCCGTAAGCAGAATCGCCGGGTAGAAGTCCGCTTGTTCGTGCCGGAAACAATCCAGCCGAGCAGCACGGTCGCGTCCGCCCAGGAGTAGTTTTTCACGGTTTGCTCGCGCTCCGGAACGACACCCCGGAGCGCGGGCATACAAGTTGGCCGCCGGCTCCCTCCGACGCTGCGGCCATCTAGGGCAGACGCTCGAGAAGATCCTTGGCGAGGAGATCTGCACGCCTTGCCAGGTTGACTGCCGTCACCAGGTCTTGCTCGCGCGTCTGCTCTGCTTGTGTTAAGTAAGTTCTCACCCGATCCACAACATCCCTCAATTCCAGACTCAGATTCCTGTTTCCCACCATTGCCAGCACTCTCCTGACTCGCTCCATGGATTGATCCAGCTCCTGATTGTTCCGGCGGGTTTCCTCGGGACTGAGGATCTGCGCCAGTTTCGGCGCGGGAGCGGGTGGATTTTCGGGCGGAGCCGGCACCGGCTTGGGGATATTGGCGACCGGCGTACGCGGTGGCCGCGGGGCGGGTAGTTCCGGGAAGCGCGCAGAGGGATCTGTCTGTAGCGGGAAATCGTAAAGGGCGGGCTCGAATGCCACTTCCGCCGGCAGCTCGATCGCCGGAGCGGGCGCGGCCGGCTGCGGCATCCTCACCGGCGATGGCGGCGGCATGAAGGTACGCGGAGCCTTGTGAAACACACACGCAGACGTGCCCAGCGCTCCGGCCATCCACAAGGTAGCCGCTGCCCTGCGAGTGGAAAGACCCGGGCGTAGGTGAAGCAAATCAGGCATGTTGGACGTTCGCCGGAAACTCGAGCCGGAAAGTTGTCCCGCGACCGGCTTCACTTTTGAAGCTGATAGTACCATTATGCAACTGCACCGCCCGATAGGTCATGGCGAGTCCGATTCCGGATCCTCCCAGTTTGGTTGTGAAGTACAACTGAAAGACTTTATCGCGCAGCTCGGGCGGGATTCCGGGCCCGGTGTCGGACACTTCCAGAATCAGCTTGTCGTCGGCTTTTTCCCCCTGGCCTTTTTCTAACGCGACCCGCAATTGGCCGCCGCCCGGCATGGCGTCCACGGCGTTCACCACCAAATTGAGAACGGCCTGTTTCAGCAGATCCGAATCCCCGCGCATGGTGGCCGGCTCGGAGGGTGCGGTGAATTCCACCTGGATGTTGGCCTCCTTGGCCTGTGGCGCGACGAATTCGGTTACCTCGCGCACCAGCGCCGCCAAATCGATGTCCTCCAGATGCACTTCCACCGGCCGCGAAAAATCCAAGAAGGTCTTCACCACCCGATCCAGGCGCAAAACTTCCTTGGAGAGGATGTCGATCTGGCTGGAGACTTCCGGATCCGGGTCTCCCAGCCGCGCGCGCAGCAGTTCCAGGCGCAGAGCGATGGCGTTGAGCGGATTCTTAATCTCGTGCGCGACGCCTCCGGTGAGGCGGCTGATGGCGGCGAGGCGTGTAGCCACGTCCAGCTGCGAAGCCATGCGCTCCAGCAGGCGATCGACGTTGTGACGCAGCTCGCTGGCATCCTCGCGGGCGCCCTGATACTTCTGTCCCAGCAGGTTCAGCTTGTTTTCGACGGCTCGAAACTCTTTCGACATCCCGCCGTCCGGCTGGCTGGCGGCGATCTGCCCCTGTGCGATCCGGTCGATGGTATCTTCGATTCGTTTCACGGGCCGCAGGGCGCGCGTGGTTACCAGCACGGTGAGTAAAAGAGACAGGCCGATGGCAGCGCCTGAAACCCAGGCCAGCCAGACGATCTGGGGACGCAGGGCATCCCGCAGGAACACACTCGACGTCACCACCTGAATGGTAAAGACGGGCTGGTCCTGCTGTCCCACGCCCAGCGGCAGCGTGATTTCCCAGTCCGGGTGCCGGGAGCGCAGATCCAGCAGACGGCGGTACCACGGAGTATTTCCCCAGGTTTCGAAGTTTTGGCGCCGCTGCAGAGGGGTCCGGATGGCAGGAGGATTGGAGGAAGCCAGGATGGTGCCATCCTCCCCCGCTATGTTTATCTCCAGCAGCGAGCCGGAAGACGCCATCATCTGCGTCAGCAGCCGATGGAATCCGGAATCGTTCGCGACAATGCCATTCCACAGCGCTTTGATCTCCGCCAGGTCCTGCGGAGCCGGATAATTTCCGGAATCGCGTTCGATGTGATCGCGCAACAGCGCGCTGACCTGGTCGCCGGTGAGATTGCTGCGCTCGATGGCGTCGGAGGTGAGCAGGTTGACCAGCGTCTCCAGGTGCACGGCCGACAAGGCCACGGCCGCAAGCGCTACCACCAACAGAATCAGCAGTACCAGTCGAACGCGAAGGGACATTAGCCCGCGCCCTGCGCGCCGTATTCCTTCAGCTTGTTAAACAGAGTCTTCTGGCTGATGCCCAGGATTTCCGCCGCGCGCGTCTTGTTGTTCCTGGTGTGCTCCAGCGTCAGCTCGATCAGCGCACGCTCGGTCTGCTCGATGGTTTGGCCCACATGCACGCGAAGCTCGCCGTTCTCGGCCGGAATGCCTCCGGAAGGCGCGGGCGCGCCGGCAAAGCCCGCGGGAAGATGGGCCACCTGAATGATTCCTTCTCCCGCCAGAATCACCGCGCGCTCCAGCACGTTGCGCAGCTCGCGCACATTGCCCGGCCAGTCATAGGATTGAAAACGCGCCAGAACTTCTCCGGAGAGCTCGGTTACTTTGGTCCCGTGCTTGTGATTCAGATCCGACAGCAAGGCCTGCGACAGCATCGGCAGATCGTCCTTGCGATTGCGCAGCGGCGGCAGCGGGATGGGAAAGACGCTCAGCCGGTAGTACAGATCTTCCCGGAACCTGCCCTCTTTCATGGCGCTTTCCAAGGGCGCGTTGGTGGCCGCGATGATACGCACATCCAGCTGGATCTCGCCCTTGCCTCCCAGGCGGCGAACGCGCCCGTCCTCTAACACCCGCAGGAGCTTGGCCTGGGTGGCCAGCGGCATGTCGCCGATTTCATCCAGCAGCACGGTGCCGTTCTGTGCCAGCTCGAAACAGCCCGCGCGGCGCTCCACCGCGCCCGTGAACGCACCCTTTTCGTGGCCGAACAGCTCGCTTTCCATCAGGGAATCCGGCAGCGCGGCGCAATTGATGGCCACGAAGGGTCCGGCTTTGCGAGGGCTGAGTACGTGAATCGCGCGGGCCGCCAGTTCCTTGCCGGTGCCGCTTTCTCCGGTAATCAGTACCGCGGCGCGGCTGGGCGCCACCTGCTGGATCAGGGCGAAGGCTTCGCGCATCTGGGCCGAATTGCCGACCATCTCCCCCAGGACGCCCTGATAGCTTAGCTCGCGTTCCAGGCGCTCGGCGTGCTCTGCCAGGCGTCCCTGCGCAGCCGCGCGCTCCACCAGCAGCTTTAAGGCTTGCGACTGGACCGGTTTTTCCAGGAACCAGAACGCCCCCAGGTCGTGAACCGTGGTTACCGATGTTTCCAGATTTCCAAAGGCGGTCTGGACGATGACGGGAGGCGCGCCAGGCTGTGCTTTCAGCCGCCTCAGCAACTCGGCTCCGTCCATCCGCGGCATCATCATATCGGTGACGATGACATGAAAGGTGCCGGCCGCCAGCTTCTCCAGGGCTTCCTGCCCATCGGAGGCGGTCTCTACGGCGTATCCCCACAGCGCGATCATGGCAGCCAGGGCGGTACGCTGGCTCTCTTCGTCGTCCACCACCAGTACCCGGGTTCGCGCTCGTTCGGTCGGCATGCTGTTATTCATTGTGCCAGCACTACGGTGCCAGCCGTGGGTTGGGTCATGCTATCATGCACGCCATGCAAGTCCGCCAGTCGCTGAAAGGCGTCCAGATAGCCTACGCGCTGGAGGTCATCCTGGCCGCCGCCATTGCGGCCTATTGGCTGAGCGCATCGAATCCTCCCGACGTGCCTTTGTGGGCGCCCATGCTGGCGCCCGCCGCGATGTTTCTGCTTACGGTGATCCGCCATATCCGGAGGCGAGCTACTTGTTTAGATGTGCAGGGGGACCGTCTCCGTTACGAAGCCGGGTTGTTTTCCAAGACCAGCCGCATCCTGGAGCTATCCAAAGTGCAGGATGTGCGGGTGGATCAGACCTTTGGGCAGCGAATCATCGGTACGGGTGATTTGTCGGTGGAGACGGCGGGCGGCTCCAGCCGGATTGAGATGGACTCCATCGACCGGCCTAAAGACGTGGCCGAAAACATCCTGAACCTCTCCCGGGCGCAGCGCGGGCAGGGTCTGGCCTCTTCTTAGAAGAAACCGCCCGCCGGGCCCCTTCTATAATCGAATCTATGGTTCAACCAGCTTCCTCGCTTCCAGCCCACACACCTCCGCCCCATGCGGCTTTACTGCAAATGATCCTGGGGAAATGGGTGTCGAGCGCGATTTCGGCGGCCGCGCATTTCGGCATCGCCGATCATCTGGAATCCGGGCCCAAGAGCCCTAAGGAACTCGCTTCGCTGACCGGGACGCAGGAGCGTTCGCTGTATCGGCTGCTGCGCGCCAATGCGAGCGTCGGCGTGTTCACGGAACTGGAGGACGGCAGCTTTGCGCAAACTCCGCTTTCCGAACCGCTCCGAACGAACGCCCGGCCGTGCGTGCGTCACATGGCGATGATGCTGACGGATGACTGGCACATCCGCTGCTGGGAGCAATTGCCGTGGTGCGTGGAAACCGGCAAGCCCGCGTCGTATAAGCTTCACGGCATGGGGATGTTCGATTGGATGGCGCAGCATCCCGAGAAGACCGGCAATTTCAATCAGGCGATGACGGATCTGTCTTCGGGCGATGCCGCGGCGGTGGTGCAGAGTTATGATTTTTCGCGCTTCGAACACATCGTGGACGTAGCCGGCGGACATGGAGCTTTGCTGGCAGCCATTCTGGACCGAGCGCCCAAGCTGCGGGGGACCTTAGTGGAGATGCCGCACGTGATTGAAGGCGCGAAGAAAGCGGGCCTCCTGGACCGGTTCGGGAGCCGAAGCACGCTGGTTGCCGGCAGCATGTTCGAAAACATCCCCGCAGGCGCCGACGCCTACATCATGAAGTTCATCATCCACGACTGGTACGATGCGGAGTGCATCAAGATCCTCAGCCAGTGCCGCAAAGGAATCCGCCCAGGCGGCCGGTTGCTGGTGGTGGATCAGGTAGTGCCGGCTCGCAACGAGCCGGGCGTGGCCAAGTTCATGGACCTGGAGATGCTGGTGCTTCCCGGTGGAATGGAACGGACCGAGAAGGAGTTCCGGGAGTTGTTCGCCGCTTCCGGTTTCAGGCTTGAGCGCGTCATCCAGACGCCTGCCCTGCAATGCATCATTGAAGGCGTGCCGGTCTAGTCACACGGATGTCGGCGACGGACGAAGATTTTCTGCGAGAGGCGCTGGAACTGGCCAGGGAAGCCGAGAACGGGGGGGAGGTCCCGGTCGGCGCGGTGGTTGTGGTCGGCGGCCGCGTATGGGGACGCGGCCGAAATGCCTCGATTGCGCGGAACGATCCGACGGCGCATGCCGAAATTCTGGCCTTGCGCGAGGCGGCCGCCGCGACCGGCAATTACCGGCTGGAACAAGCCACACTATTCGCGACACTGGAACCCTGCGTGATGTGCGCGGGCGCTCTGGTCGCGGCTCGCGTAGCGCGCCTGGTGTTCGGCGCGCGCGATCTTCGTTTCGGCGGGGTCCGCAGCAAATTTCGCCTGGCCGATTCCGACGTTCTGAATCACCGCGTCGAAATCGTGGAAGGCGTGCTGGGATCCGAATGCGCAGAGCTGATGCAGCGGTTCTTTAATTCCCGCCGCTGATCATGCTCCTGATGGAGCGCGCGCTATGCGGTCTTGCCGATCGGGGGCAACAGAGGACGCGCAGTGGCGTCGCCCTCCCGGCGCAAGACCGTAGCGGAAGCCGGGGGAAGGCGCGAGGGCCCGTGAAAGTAATCATCCAACGGAAACAAAGGATAGGGCTGCAGCTCGCGGAACATGCGGCCAAGCTTCTGTTCGATGCGGTAAACAGCGTGAAAAAAGTTGCCGCGGTCCATGCCCAGTTTGCGTGTGCACAGCCTCCAGTCGGCCCCCAGCAGAAAGTGATACCGAAACAGCTTGTGTTCGTCTTCGGTTAAGTTTCTGCGCGAGACCAGACAGAAATCCGCAATAAACTCCTCGTCCTTTCTGCCCCAAGTGTTCGGGCGATTGCGTCCGACTTGAGGTTCGAGCGAAATGCGGCTCTGGTGCCGCTCCTGGGATATACATTTTACAAACCGGTCATGGCAGATCCGGAAAATAGAGCGCAACACGCAGTTACAAGGCGACAACACGCCCTTCCTTGCCAGACGCAATCCCGATCCACGGCATTGCGTACAATGAGCCAGG
>DATIRX010000045.1:0-2341 GCA_035469225.1 Bryobacteraceae bacterium | reverse complement strand
GGCGTTTGTTGGCCCGATTCCGCCAGCGAGGCCAGCAGCCGCCGCTGCCGCGCCGGATGGCACGCCCGCAGGCGCTCCCAACGCCGGTCGAGCTGGTGAAACTCCAGTCGCATGGCCGCCATCGCTTCGGCATCAGTATGGAGCCGCCGGGCACGAGTCTTTTGCGGCGGGTGGGGGAAGTGCTCCGGGAACGCGTCTGGAATCAGCCGCATGCGGCCGGATCTGGTCTTTCCCGGTGCGCACCAGGAGTGCACCCATAACGCCAAGAACATCAGTGGCTTTGCCGCCGATCTCGTCTTTCGCCAGGTCCCAGGGAAGTTGGTTCAAAGGGGCCGGCAGACGCAAGGGTTCCGGCGCTTGTTGCTGCGCCTGACGCTGCTCGACGCGATACGCTGCCGCGTAATCCGGGTTCGCGGCGCGCCACCGCGCCTGAGTCTTCTTCCGCCGTGCTGCTTGGCACTCCGACTTGTGGCAGGCGTGTTGACGATCGCCCACACGCGGATCAGGCCGGAACCACCGCCGGCATATCGAGCACGGCCTCTTCCGGGCCTGAGGCATCGTGATTCATCATCACCACGCCCGCCAGTCCGCTGCTGCGCTCACTTCAAAGAGGGTGGGTCAGTTCTGGAGAGCAGGGCTGGGTCAATTCTCCCAAGCGCCTAAGCCAACTCCCACAAGTGTTGGCGGGCGTGAAAGAGATCGACGATTTGAACGGCTCCCGGGAAGTGATCCTTGGCGATGTTCCAGATCCATTCTGCGCCGTCGCCGATGACGACCTTCTTTTCGGCACGGGACCATCCGCGTTTCCAAGCTTCGAGGTAGAGGCGCCTGCCGAACTGCTGGGCGTTTTCGATGGCGCCGGTATAGGTGGTGGTTGCCGGATCGCGAATGGCAAACCCTTCCTCATCCCAACCGGTTTGCGTGAACACGCAGCCGAGCTTGACCTCCCTGGTATGCGCAGGTAGACCGTCGAGTTTGCCTTTGCGACCCTCGGTTTCCTTCTTCACCACGGGCACGCCGGTCCCATCCAATTCGACATAAAGAACGGGGACCGGTTCACCGAGGACAATTGGCAGATCCAGTTGCACAGCGCGATCGATCTGCTGCTGCTCGCGCTGTACAATGTCAGCGCCGACGGATTCCGCCACCCGTTCGACGGACTTGGCGGTGACCTCCAGGCCAGCCAACAATGCCATCTGCTCGCGACCGTGATCGAAAGGGCCGTCCTGTCCCAACAGCGCTTGCATGCGCCGCACGCCGGGCGAGAACTCGGTGTTCTCGATATCCAGTTGCTGGTCGGCGGGGAATTGGCCTTCATGGCAATGCTGACACAGATACCAGGGCCGCGTGATTTCTACCGGGCCCAAAGCGGTTAACACGTGCCGCGAGCGCAGTTCGCGGTAACGCGCATGGCGACCGCAGGGGCACGGAAGGATGCGCTGTGGTTCGGTTGGCTCGCTGAAGCGCAGCAACTGGCTCAGGGCGGAGGCGCCGGCATGGTGCAGAGCAGCGCGGAAGGCCATTTCCACCGCTTCCATGTCTGTCTTGCCCGTCTGTTTGCGCTCGGCGAAGATGCGAGCCAGCAGCGTCGTTACTTCGCGCGCGATCTCGTTCTGGATCGCCGCGGCCGTTTTTTTTCCTCCGGTGTCAGCGTGTCCGCAACCGGTCGTGCGCGGCAGATCTTCTCATTGATCTCCAACAGATTGCGACTCAACTCCCGAAATCGGTGATACTCCGTGATCTCGTTTTGAGCTTTGCGCAGGGCTGCTGGAATGGAGAAGGTCTCGGTGACTGTCTTGCCGTTGACCTTTCGGGTGAGGCGGTAAAAGGGTCCGTGGCCTGGATCGTCCTTTCCATGGCAATGGCAACGCGGGTTGCCGCAGCGACCGCCTGTGGTCGTGATGGAGCCAGCACGCAGATCGCCCAGTTGGGCGATCTGCTGCTGAATGGCGGCTCGCTGCATCTCCAATACGGATAAAGAGTCGGGCATAGGGGCCTCCTTAGCCTAGCGTATCAATACGCTAGGCTCTATGCCACAAAAAAGAAGAGCTGCCATCAGCTCACTTTCACGTCGCACACCCGGCCGCCATTCTTTCACCCGGTTGCGCGGAACCGCCCGCTATAATGGCAAGTTCATGTCCTGGTATTCCGTCCGGGTGCCCGCATCGAGCGCCAATCTCGGGCCCGGCTTCGATGCGCTCGGGCTGGCGCTGGGGGTGTACCTCGAGTGCCGCTTCCGCCGCGCCGAAACGCTCTCCATCGCGGTCTCCGGGCGCGATGCCAGCTCCATCTCGACCGGTCCCGACAATCTGATCTGGCGCACCGCGCTGGCCGTTGCCGA
>DATIRX010000044.1:0-4763 GCA_035469225.1 Bryobacteraceae bacterium | reverse complement strand
GGTGCATTCGCTCGCCCAGACCTGGGCCCAGATCGGACGCAATCCGGCCGCCGCGCTGGGAAATATCGCGCCCAATATCGGCAGCGTGGTGGCGATCGAGAAGGACAAAGAGCGTAAGCCGGGGCAGGTTTTCCCGGCCTTCGTAGCGCTCAACTCCGGCGGAGGCGTTGGAAACGGCTATCTTTCCGCCAGCTACGCGCCCTTTCGCTTGAATCAGCCTAACGGTACCAACGGAACCGTCGGCGTCCCCGGCACCACCAACACGAATGGCCCCACCGCGTTCAACAACATGTTCAACCGGCTGCACCAGATCGACGATCCATTGCGCTCGAATTCGCCCTACGGGCAGCCCCTGCAGGATTACGACGCTTTTTACAGCGCCGCCAAGGGCATGATGTATAACTCGGCTGTCGACGCCGCGTTCAAGTTCTCCGTCGCGGACAGCTTGCGTTACGGAGTCAACAACACCGGAACGTCGTTCGGCAACTCCTGTCTGGTGGCCAAACAGATTCTGGCTGCCGACCAGGGCACCCGGTTCATTCAGATCAGCTTCGGAAGCTGGGACATGCACACCGATATCTACGGCTTGCAGAATCCCAATGGGAGCAACATGTTCACCATGGGCCCGCAGCTCGACGCCGGCGTTGCGGCGCTCATCGACGATCTGAAAGCCGCCGGAAAGTTCGACGAAACATTGATCGTGCTGGTGGGCGAATTCGGCCGGACCCCGGGCATCAGCGCCGCCGGGGGACGCGATCATTTTCTGCTGCTCTCCTCACTGCTCGCCGGTGGCGGCATCAGCGGCGGCAAAGTCATCGGAGCTACCAACGCCGACCACTCGGCGGTTACCGATTACGGCTGGGCCGGCAGCAGCGGCGCTCCCGCACCGCGTTACGTCCGTCCCGAGGACCTGGAATCCACGATTTACTCCGCGCTGGGCATCGATTGGACCACCATCCGCTACGACGATCCGTTCAAGCGCGGATTTGAGTATGTTCCGTTCGCCAGCCAGGGGACCTACGGCCCGGTGAACGAGCTGTGGAGCTAGTTCAGTCCCATTAGTCCACGGCGATCGTAACGCCGTCCTGACTGGCTGCTTCTCCCACCGTCAGCACCACGCTCAGGATGCCGGGAGCCATATAGCCGGCCGGAACCCGCACATTGATCTGAAACAGCCCGGGATATCCGGCCACCGCGCCCGCATAGAGCACCTCCGCCGCATAGCCTCCGATCCGCACCGACACGGGAAGTCCCGCGATCCCTTCACCGGTTCCATACAGCGATATCCAGGATCCCCGGGACACCGGATGGCCGGCGGAATTGAGCACGCCGTCCGGGTTGACTGCCCCGGCTTGGCCGGAGCTGGTCGTGAACAGACCTGGTGCCGCAGCAGCCACCGCCGCCGGGATGCTGGAGCGTAGAATTCCCCCGTCGCGCACTTCGATCTGGATTCGATCCATCGCGGCAATTTGCGCGGGCGCCTGAACCAGGATGCGGGAATCGTCGGTTGCCAGAATGGCCGCCGGCAATCCGCCGAAGAACACGTCGGTTGCCCGCCCCACGCCGCGGATCGCCACCAGCATCCCCGGAGCAATCGGACCCGGCAAAAGACTGGCCGCGTTCACGGCATCCGCATTCGTGAGGGATGCAACACCCGGCGTCAGCTTCCACACGCGATCGCCGTCCGCATCCGCGACGTACAGCGTTCCGCCCGCGCCAATGGCGACGTCCCACGGCGTTCCGATCGATGCGTCGACCGCCAGCGGAGTGACCGAGCCGGACGCGTCCCCGCGCAGGACCTGGCCGAGCCCTGCGTCGGCGACGAAAAGCTCCCCGTCTTGAGAAACGGCGATTCCGCGCGGGTTGATCCAGTGTCCTGCGCCGAGTTCTGTCATGGAGCCCGAAGGCGAGCGCCGGAATACGCGCCCTGCTGCAGAATCGGATACGTACAGGTTTCCGCCGGAATCGAGCGCCACGCCGCCGGGCGACTGTAATCCGTCCAGAAACGGCAGCAGCACTCCGGAAACCGCCGCCAAGTAGATTCTGCCCGCCGCCCGATCGGCGATGTAGACGTTGCCCGCCGGGTCCGCTGCTGCATCCACGGGACCGGCGGTATCGCCGGCATCCAGCATGATTCCGCCGGGAGTGAACTTGCGCACGCGCCGGTTGCCGGTGTCGGCGACGTACAGGTTGCCCGCGCCATCCAGACTTACGGAGGTCGGTCCGTTCAGCCGGGCCAGCGTCGCCAGGCCGCCGTCTCCGGTATTCCCCGCCACGCCCGTTCCCGCGATGGTGGTGATGATTCCATCGGGCGCCACGCGGCGAATCCGGTGATTGTCACGGTCGGCGATATAGACGTTCCCAATCTCATCCGCCGCCACGCCAGTGGGATGATTCAGCCGGGCGTCGCCCGCGTGGCCGCCATCGCCGAACGCCGTGCTGCCTCCTCCTCCGATTGCCCGGATGGCGGGCAGGATCTCCCGAACCAGCGGGCCCGCCGCAGCGTACAGTTTCCCGTCCGGGCCGAACGCAATATCGCGCGCGCTCAGCGGAAGTGCGGAAAAAGCGCCTCCGGCCGCGATTTTCATAATCTGCCCGGCCGGGAAATCCGCGATGTATAAGGCCCCGGCGGCATCGAATGCCAATCCCGTGGGTGTGCCGGCCGCCGCAATCGAAGTGAGCAGCCCGCCCTCGTACTTGCGGATCACGTGGTCTCCGCTATCGGCGATGTAGAGAACTCCGGAACGGTCCAGCGCCAGCGCCGTGGGGTATCGCAATCCGGACCTGACCAGCGGGTCCAGCACGCCGTCGGCTCCTATCCGGTACACCGCGTGGCCGTCAAAATCGGAAATGTAAAGATTGCCGGCGTTGTCGGCGGCCAGATTGCGCGGCGAGACAAGCGGCGCCCCTGCCACGGTCGTAATGCGTCCGTCCGGATTCACTTTCCGCACCCTCGCGTTGCCCAAGTCTGCGATGTAGAGGTTCCCACGGTTGTCGAAAGCTAATCCGTAAGGCGCGTTCAACTGCGCGGAACCGGCGGGCCCGCCGTCTCCGGAAAATCCCGGCTGTCCGGTTCCTGCGATGGTCCGGATGACGCCTGCGGGCGACACCTGCCGCACCCGATGCCCTTGTGCGTCGGCGATGTACAGATTCCCGGCGGAATCCGCGGCCAACCCTTCTGCCTGGAACAGAAGGGCCTGTGTAGCCGGGCCGCCGTCTCCCACCCAATCGCTCCCTGCCAGAACCGTTACTGAGTAGGCCGGCAGACTGGCGGTTTGGGCGGGCGGAATTGTGAGCAACAGGACAACGAACCAAGGGCGCATGGAGTAAGAAATTCCTTACTCACATTCAGTGCGATTCGCATACGGATCTTCTCAGGCCACGACGATGGGAGAGGAATGGGAAGCTTGCGATGGTCCATTCTGCTCTGCTGGCCGCTTTTGGCGCAGACGCCCGCACTTCGGCTGAAGGTCCCGCCCGACCCCAACGCCCCTCCGGTGTTTCTGCCGGAACCACCGGCTACCGTGCACGTGCTCGTGCAGTTTCAGGATCCCCCGACGCCCGCGACGCTTCAGGAACTGACGCAGCGCGGCGCCAAGGCGGTGGCGTTCGTACCCGACAATGCCGTGTTGGTGACCATGAATACGGCCGTCAGCCTCACGGGTCTGGCCCTCCACTATGCCGCGCCGCTCAGTCCCTACCAGAAGATCAGCCCTTTGATTGCGAACGGGGATCCTGTCGTGATCCGGGGAAACTACCTGGTTGAATTTCACCCCGATATCGATCCCAGCGCCGCGCGGCGCGTGGTCCTGAATTTACCGCTGTTCGAATTGCGCGACAATCCTGATTTAGCCAACCGGCATCTGCTGGTGCGCATTCCGGATTTGACCCGGGAAGCGGAAGCGCTTGCCGGCCTGGCGGCCCAGGACGAAGTGGCTTATATCTTCCCGGCGGCGCCGGCGTTGATTGAGGGCCAGCCCGTAGGGGTGGACCTCCCTGTGGCCCCCGGTTTGGAGCTTGCCAGCGGTGAAGTGCTGGGCCAGCTCGTCAGCACCTTTGGGGAGGGCTGGGACGGCCCTGGCAGGAACCCCACCACTCTCAATTACTTCTTCAGCCAACTGACCTCCCAGCTTCCGGATCTTGTTACGAAGAGCGAAATCACGCGTGCCTTGGATGAATGGGCCAAAGTTGCCCAGATTACATGGGTGCCGGATGCGAACGCGACAGCGGATCACACGGTCAACATTCTGTTCGCAACAGGAGATCACGGCGACGGCTTCCCGTTCGATGGACCCGGAGGAGTGCTGGCCCACACGTTCTATCCGTCACTGCCCACTGCCGAGCCCCTCGCCGGCGACATGCATTTCGATGATGCGGAATCCTGGCACGTGGGCTCCAACTTCGACGTGTTTAGTGTCGCGGTGCATGAGCTGGGGCATGCGCTGGGCCTGGGAAGCTCCGACAATCCGGATTCGGTAATGTATCCCTACTACAGGCCCAGGACGGGACTTTCAGACGAGGATAAGGCCGTCATCCTGACCCTCTACGCAGCGCGCAGCCAGACGGCCGCTCTTGCCGTGACGATCAACTCAACTCCTGGCACAACCACCGCGACGACGGTGTCGCTCTCGGGAACCGTTACGGGAGGCAGCGGCACGCCCATCGTGACGTGGTCAAGGAACGGCGCGTCCGGCATCGCTTCCTTGAGTGGGACCAGTTGGACCGCTGCGAACATCCCCCTGACCGTGGGACTCAATACCATC
>DATIRX010000043.1:0-3132 GCA_035469225.1 Bryobacteraceae bacterium | reverse complement strand
TGTTTCACAAAGTGATCGCCGAGAGCGGCACGGTCACCAGGGTTCCGGACGATGCCACCATGCGCATGACCGGCCTGGGAGCCGTGATGGCGCCGCGCAGCGGAGATACGTACTCCGACGCGCTCACGCTGGCGGAAGCCGAGAAAATAGGCGAACAGATTTTTCCAGGAACTCTGAAGCAGCTGCGTGCCGCCACTGCCGCGGACCTTCTGAAAACGACGGCCGCGCCGCGCATGAGCATCGGTCCGGCGAACGGCATCATCGCCGACGGCTGGATTTTCCCCAGGCCGCCTGCTCAGGTATTCGTCCAGGGACAGCAGCAGCGTGTTCCCCTGCTGATCGGCAATAATTCACGCGAGCGTACGCCGCCGCAGGCAACGGCCGAAGATCTGGCCATGGCCATGGCAGCAATGTACGGACCGTTTGCGTCACGCGCCTCCGGGCTTTACAGATCATCCGCGCCAGACCCTCTGTACGGAAACACGGCCGCGCAGTGGGTCGTGGATACCATGTATCGCTGTCCGGTGGTGGTCCAGCTGGCCTGGCATGCCGCGGCCGGAAACACGGGATACGAGTATCAATTCGATCGGGCCGCGCCGGGCAGGGAAGCGGCCGGGGCGACGCATGGAGCCGAGGTGGGCTACGTCTTCGGCACGCTCGGAGCGAATTACGCGCAGGCGGATCGCGACCTGGCGGAGGCCATCCAGCAGTACTGGACCAATTTCGCCAAGACCGGCGATCCCAACGGGGGAAGCCTTCCCAAGTGGCCGAAGTTCGATGCCGCGGCGCGCGGGTACATCGAGTTCACCGACAGCGGGCCGGTGGCGCGCGAAGGATTGCGGCGGCCGTTCTGCGATCTGTATCTGGAAAACATCAACCGGCTGACGCCGCGCTAGTCATCGCAGAGCCAGCGGTGTATACTGGCTCACACCCGAAAAGGAGACAGCTTAGTATGAAATATTCCCGCAGAGATCTAGGTCTTTTACTCCCGGCGCTGGCCGCGGCGGCAACTGCATCCGCGCAGTCGAAGGGCGCAAAACAGGAGAACGTTGTCACCAACGCGGCGGGCGCTCCCCCGGTTGAGCAGCTTCCGGTCATGAGGACCCAGGCGTTCCTGTACAAGGATATTCCGGACACCATCAACGGAAAAAACAAGTCGAAGCGAATGTTCACAGCCAAGACGCATACCGGCTTCAAGATCGAATCACACATGAGCGACATCGCTCCGGGCGAGGTGAATCATGCGCCCCATCAACACCTGCGCGAAGAGATGATGTTCATTCGCCTGGGGACCATGGAGCTGACGATTAACGGCAAGCCCTACCGGCTCGGTCCCGGCGACGTGGGCGTGATCGGCTCGAACGAAATGCACAACGCCAAGAACGTGGGAACCACGCGCGCCGAATACTTTATCTGCAACATCGGCCGCGACGATATCTAGCTGCGCTTCAGGCGCAGCCGAAAGTAGACGCTGACACCCCAGGGATGCTGGCCATAGGCCGGCTGGATTGCCGTTGGGATCGCGTATCCCGTGATGTTCGCGCCTATACCGGTCTGCAGATTGGATCGGGTCGGCAGATCGCGCGTGTATCCGCCGGTGAAGGCTTTCACCCGGAACGCTTCCGGAAGGATTTCATCTTTATCCGCGACTTCGAAGCGGCCGGTGAGAAAATCTTTTCCGGTCACAGGAAAGAGCGTCTCGATGAGCCATGCGTGGGAGTCCTGGTGACCTTCTGTTTTGTGATTGCGGCCCCAAATAAAGCTGGTGGACCACGCTTCCCCGTTGCTTCTGGCCCGGGTGTACTGGACCGATGCGGTCATTCGAACCACGTCTGAGTTTTCCAGAGCTTCGGGCCTGGTCAGCCGGCCCGCTGAGAATTGTGCGGTCCACTGTTTAGTTGGAAACCAGGAGACGCGGCCGGAGAAGGAATCCATCCGCCCCCAATCGATGTTCCAGCGATTTTCGTTGGGCTCGCCGCCGTGAAATCCGCTGGCTTCCAGGCGCACCCACCGGTATTTGACGCCCACGGTAGCCACATTGGCGGCGATGTGCGTGGAATCCTCCCAGTGGTGGCCGAGGGTCGCCTGCGGGATCTCGGATGCGGACGCCCGATGCGGGAATGCGACCGGGCCCAAGGCGGGATCGCCGATGCCGGCGTAGTAGAAATGCAGCAGCGTGTGCTCGCCCACCGGCAATACATAGTGCGCACCCAGCCCCATGACGAAATCATGCGGATGCTGGGCGTCTATGAGCGGCTTCCCATAGGCCGTCTCACCCGTCTGGAACAGCAAAGGGTAGCTGCGATTCGTCACCGTGGCCGGTTCCAGGCTCAGCATCGCGTCGAACATGATGTTCCCTTTGCCCAAGGAATGCTGCGCCGATGCCATGCCCCAGTTGGTGGAGTAAAGCTTATCGCCGCCGCGCGGGCCGCTTTGCTGCGTGTCCACCAAAAACGCTTGTCCCATGTACATCAGCGTCCAGGAGCGTTTTCGCTGCATGAGCATCGGCATATTCCAGCCCAGCGGATTCAGGCTGGTGCCGGAATCCAGACTCATCAGGTACATCGATGGGGACAGCTCCGGCGTTTTTTCGGGCTCTTGTCCGTGCAAGAGGGCAGCCGCGCAGATCACCCCAAAAATAATTCGACCTTTCATGACACCTCTCCCTAAAAGTTGGAATCGAGCGGAGAAAAGGGCAGGGGTTACAGTCGAAGGATGCTGAAGGACGATCGGACTTGGTCGGGCGGCGCAGTCTCAGCCGCAGCCGCGAATAATTGCAGGGTGGTCTCGGCCAGGTGCGGAGTTTCCGCCGCGGGCTGGCACGCGGTCTGAGAATCCGCCGCCGGCTGAGCGTGCCTGCAGTGTTCCGGCGCAGAATTCCTGCTCTGCGAGTGCGGATGGCAGGGCGGAACGCTCTGCTGCGTGAAACAATCCGCCACGCATTGGGTGCTGGCTCCGATGAGCGCCAGCACAAACATGATCACCGCGATACTTCTCACATTCTTAGTCTACCGGTTTAACATAAGAGTCTGATGCTCAATCTCCGGCACGACTGGTCCATCCAGGAAATCGAAGCCATTTACACCGCGCCGCTCACGGACCTGGTGTTCCGCGCGGCAGAGGTGCATCGGG
>DATIRX010000042.1:0-7408 GCA_035469225.1 Bryobacteraceae bacterium | reverse complement strand
CCGCGATCACCACCACCAGGACGGGGGCCAGGGAGAGGGCCGTGTAGAATGCCAGCGCCGCGCTCATGCGTGGCGCCTTGTGCTTGTACCACTCTTCGTAGGTGTCGTTGAGCAGGATTCTCAGGTCCGCCAAGCGGAGCGAACGCAAGGGCTTGCGATACCGGCGGGCGGTCCCCGCCGCGGTGGAGGCTTCGGTGCCCCCTGGTTCCCAGAGGATATGCGCATCCGGTTTCATCCCATTAAAAAAGATGGGCGCGCGGGCATGAGTGTTACCAGGGAACGCCGGTTACTTCGCCGCGGCTTTGACTCGCGGAACATTGATGCCGAGAGCCGTGGCCAGGGCAATCTGGTGATCCTGCTCGTCCACCAAAATCTTGCGAATCTGCTCGCTCAAGGCGTATTCGCCCAGGGCCTCGCATTGCGTCACGCGCTCCCGATAGTTGCGAATGGTCTCGTTTTCGTTGTCCAGATCGAAACGAAGCATGTCTTCGGCTTTTTCCGAAGTCTTCACGGGTTTTGCCACGACCGCCGGCATACCGCCCAGGTAGTCGATCTGATTCGAGATGACCAGCGCGTGGGCCAGTTCCTGTTGTGCGTGCACTTCCAATTCGGCCGCGATGTTCATGTATTGCGCGCCCTTGAGGACCTGCGAATAGACCACGTAGCTGATGATGGCCTGATACTCCCGGCTCAGGTCTTCATTCAGCGCCTGGATCAGATGTTCGCGCGTGATGCTGGGGGTTTTGTTGTCGTTCGGCATGTTATTTATTCTCCTGTAATCGCGATTTCCGTGAAAACGCAACCTGCCTGTGCCATTCCGTCGTTACGCTGCGAACCTGGACGCCTTTATCCGGCGAAATCAGGCCCACAACCAGAGCCAGAAGCTGCGAGGAGACGAACGGCTTCGGTAAAAAATGCCATCCCTCGTTCAGCACCAGCATGCCGGCGGGGTACCCCGACATCAGCAATACCTTGATGTCCGGTCTGGCAGCCGTGATTTGAGTGGCTAACTCTATGCCGGTCATTCCCTGCATCTGGAAGTCGGACAAGAGAAGGTGAATCTCCGCTTTGAAATCCCGGGAACGCTCCAGAGCCTCTTTACCGCTGAGGGCGCTGAGGACGTGGTAGTCGCCGTCCAGAAATCCACGGACGGACTCCAGGATCGTGGCATCGTCGTCCACCACCAGGATGGTCTTTTTGTGTTCCAGTTCGCTCATTTGTTCTCTTTTTGCGGTCACTTTAGGCGAAGCAATTAAGGGGCCGAAGTCTTCCATGAAGAAAACACATGCTGCCGTCCTGGGAAGAGTCCAGCTTGGGACCGCTGTCTGACCAACGAACGCCAGGATGCCGTGGCTGGAAAAGGAGAGCAAGAGATGCTCGCCGCTGACACTCCCGGCGCGCCATGCTAATCTCCTACTAGAACCATGGCCAGCTCCGGGATCCAGGATTCGTTGCGGGAACGGGGCGTTCGCCTCACGCGCCAGCGGAGGCTGCTGCTCGAACTGATCGACAACTCCGGGCTGCATCTGGACGCCGAGAGCCTGTATCAGATGGCCAAAGAGAAGGACCCCAAGCTCAACCGCGTCACGGTGTATCGCACGCTCAAGCTGCTCAAGGAAGGCGGCCTGGTGGACGAGCTGGACCTGGCTCACTTCGAAGGCGAAAAACACTACTACGAAACCCGCCTCAAACAGGAGCACGCGCATATCATCTGCCTGCGCTGCGGACGCGTCGAGGAATTCTTCGGCGAACAGCTCCAGGCTCTGCGCGGACAGGTGCAATCGCAATTCGGATTCGAGATCGCCTTTGCGCGCACGGAAGTCGGCGGATACTGCTCGCATTGCCAGGTTCTCCGCGGGAAAGAAGAATTGCATGCGCATGGAGAGAAGCAGGCCGTCTGATGCCGGCTTCGAGTCCGACGGGTCTCCCGCCCGCCTCTTTGGTGGTTCTGCACCCTTCCGGCCAGCGCTCCCGCACCTCCATTGATTCGCTTCCGTTCCTGATCGGACGCCAGCCCGACAATCATCTGGTCCTGCGCGACAACCGCGCTTCGCGCACCCAGGCTCGCATCGTGGCCGACAACGGCAGCTACGTGCTGGAAGATCTCAATAGCCGTCACGGCACCTGGGTCAATGGCGGGCGGATCGCGCGGCACGTTCTGCGCAACTCCGACCGGATCGATCTGGGTGTGCCGGAATCCTACCAGTTGACCTTTGCGCTGGAAGCCGGCGGCATCAACCGCATCCTGGGCCAGCTCTCGGCTCCTCCCAGATCCGGCGGTATGGGCGATAACAATCTGGCCAAGCTGCGGTCGCTGATGGAGGTGGCGCGGGCACTGCAGAACTCGCTGTCGACGCAGGAAGTGCTCACGGCGGTGGTGGATGCCGCCCTGGCGGTCACCGGATGCGAGCGCGGATTTCTGCTGCTGCGCAAAGGCGACACCCTGGAGGTAGCGGTGGCGCGGGATCTGGAAGGCAAGGCGCTGGAAGCGGACGATCTGCGCGTGCCCACGGCGGTGATCCAGCGCGCCCTGAACTCGCGCCGCGAGCTGCTGTCGATGTCTTTCGATCCCTCCGCTCAGGAATCCCGCGAAGGACTGGACCACAGCGTGGCTGCCCTGGAACTGCGCGGCGTGGTGTGCGTGCCGCTGGTGCTGGTGCAAAGCGGATCCATGGAAGAAACCCGCATCGCCTCGCACGCCCAGCAAACCGTGGGCCTGCTGTATCTGGATTCGCGCGTCTCGGCCGCGGATCTTTCCGCGGGAAACCGGGAAGTACTCCAGACCCTGGCGATCGAGGCATCCACGATTCTCGAAAACGCGCGCCTGTTCGAAGACCAGCACGCCAAGCTGCGCATGGAAAGCGAACTGAAGATCGCGCGCGATATCCAGCAGGGACTTGCTCCGGTATCGCTGCCCTCGCAAGGCTGGTTTCGCGCGGCCGGATCCAGCTGGCCCTCCACCGAAGTGGGGGGAGATTACTTCGACGTTCGCCAGGTTTCTTCGGACGTCTGGGCCGCGGTGGTGGCCGACGTTTCCGGAAAAGGCGTGAGCTCCGCTCTGCTGGCGAGCCTGCTGCAGGGAGCCTTCCTGATGGCCTCGGGCGAGTTTGCCGACATCGAGCCCACCATGGCGCATCTCAACCGTTTCCTGCTGGAGCGGGCGCGGGGCGAAAAGTATGCCACGGTGTTCTACAGCACCATGACCGCGGCGGGCTTGCTGAGCTATTCCAACGCCGGACACTGCGCGCCCTTCCTGGTGAGTCCCAGCGGCCGCCTGCGCACTCTGCAAACTTCCGGGATGCCGGTGGGCATGCTGGAGGACGCCCGGTTTCAAGTGGTCCAGGTGCAACTGGAGCGCGGCGACAAGGTGGTCATCTACAGCGACGGATTCACCGAGGCGGAAAACGCCGAGGGCGCTTTCTTCGACACCGAGCGTCTGCGGGCGTGTCTGCGCGAGAACGCCGCGCTGGGCGCAGCGGAGCTTCACAAGGTGCTCCTGACCACGCTGGACGCGTTCGTCGAGGGCGGCGTCATCCGCGACGACATCACCGCATTGGTGCTGGAGTATTCATAATCGTTCTCTACACTGCCGCGCATGGCGGGTTCTCCGCGGAAGCCGTCCCTTTGGGTGGTGGAGCCGCGGTCTTTGAGCATCTGACCGCGGAATGGAGGCGTACGCAGCCATTCGAGCTGCACACCATCACACCGTCGATTCTGGGGAATCGCGCGCCGGGGGGCGGAGAACTGGTGCAATTCGGCGAGCGCGCCTATGCCCGCTTCTGCCGCGAGTTCGAGAGCGCCTCGACCGCCGAAATTCTCCGGCACGATCCGGCGGGTGTGGTGGTGCTGGCGAACGATGTTTCGGAAGGTCCGGATTTCGCCCGGTTGGGCGCGCGCGGATATCGCGTGTTCACCATTGATCACGTGGATGTGGTGGCTTACGTTTCTGCCATTTACGGCCGCGGCTGGCTTGCGCCTGAAACTACTGTGCGATGGTACAGGCGAATGCGCGGGTTGATGCCGGATGTCGCCGGGCTGATCTGGGACAAGCAGGAGGCGAGCGTCCGGCATTCGCGCGGGCTGGTGGTGCCGTCGCCGGGGATGCGGGAGGTGCTGCTGCGCTGCTATCCAGAGTGCCCGCCGGAGAAAATCCACGTGCTTCCGTGGGGCAACTGGAATTCGGATGAACCGGGCGATCCGGAACCGTTACGGCGGGAATTCGGTGTGCCACCCGATGCGCGCGTGCTGCTGACGCTCAGCCGCATTTCCCCCGAGAAGGGACAGGATCAGCTGCTCGAAGCGCTGCTCGAATGGGAATCGCGGGACGATTTTCCGCAACATCCGTTGTGGCTGTTCGTATGCGGGGACGCGGCGTTCATGCAGGGCCAGCGGTTTCTCGAAAAGCTCCGCAGCCTGGCTGCGCGGCTGAAGCGAACGCGCGTGGTTTTTCCCGGATACGTTACAGGCGCGCGCAAGCGGTCCTTCTTCGCGCTGGCGGACCTGTATGTGTTCCCGTCGCGGCACGAGAGTTACGGCCTGACGCTGCTGGAAGCGCTCGGGGCAGGATTGCCGGCGGTGTGCGTAGATACGGCGGGGGCGCGCAGCGTGATGCGGCCGGAATTTGGCACGCTGGCGCCGGCATCGGGATTGCGGGGCGCCATCGCGGCTCTTTTGCCGGATGAAGGACGCCGTAAACAAATGAGTACTGCGGCTAAAGAGTTCGCGCAGCGGGAGCGGTTTTCGGATCGCGCGGCGGAGCTCGCCCGCATTATTGGCGGTTAGCGATGGCTTTATTGGCAAGATCCAGAAGCTGAGCGCAGCAGCCGCTCATCTGGACGGTCATGTCGCGCAGGGTTGTCCCGCTGAACTTTAACTTGGGGGGCTGGCGGTGCCGGGGGCAGCGAAGATCTTCCACCTTGCGGGTCGTGTTCTTCTTAAATTCTTCGACTGACATCCCCAGAGCATTTTAGCATAGGAATGTTTTTTACGAGCGTGGGATAATTCAGAGTAACCCTCCCCCCGCAGTTGCCATGGAATTTGTCGAACAACTGAAGAGCCAAATCGACATTGTCAAAGTAGCGGGGGAATATGTGCGCCTCAAGCGGCTGGGCGCCACCGGACGCTACGTGGGACTGTGTCCTTTCCATCAGGAGAAGACGCCCTCCTTCAACGTCAATCAGACGCGCCAGTTCTACAAGTGCTTCGGCTGCGGCGTGGGCGGCGATGCCATCAAGTTTGTAGAGGAGATTGAAGGGCTGAGCTTCTGGGAATCGGTCAAGATGCTGGCCGAACGGTATGGCATCCCGATGCCCAAGCGCACGGAGTATTCCGACGCCGACTCCAAGCTGCGCGGCGCGCTGCTGGACATGCATGCCATCGCGGGGCGCGTGTTTCAGGACAATCTGCGCGGACCGCAGGGCGGCGAAGCCCGGGCCTATCTGGCCAAGCGCGGGATTACGCAGGAAATGATCGAGGTGTTCGAGCTGGGCTACTCCGATTCGTCGGGGCAAACGTTAATGCGGCGGTTTTCGGAAAGAAACTACGCGGTCGAGCAGTTGGAGGCTTCGGGGCTGGTGCGCAAACGAAACGAGGGCCAGGGGTACTATGACTCTTTTCGGGGCCGGCTCATGTTTCCGATCCACAACGAGTCCGGGAAAGTGATTGCATTCGGCGGGCGGTCGATGAACGACGAGGATCAGCCCAAATATCTGAATTCTCCCGAAACGCCCATTTACAAGAAAACATCTGTCCTATATAACCTGCACCGCGCACGCGATCCCATCCGGCGTTCGGGACGCGCAGTGCTGGTGGAAGGATACATGGACGTCATTGGAGTGTACGCAGCCGGCGTGAAGGAAGTGGTGGCAAGCTGCGGCACGGCACTGACCAACGGCCAGGTACGGACCATGCACCGGCATGCCGACACCGTGGTGGTGAACTTCGATCCGGATACGGCCGGCGCCAACGCCACGGAGAAGGCCATCCAGCTTCTCTTGGATGAAGGATTACACGTACGCGTGGTGGCGCTGGACGGCGGACTGGATCCGGACGACTACTGCAAGACTCATGGCGCGGAGGCGTATCGCGCGAAGCTGGACGGCGCGGCAACCTACTTTCACTGGCTGGCGGACCGGGCGCGCGCGCGTTTCGACATGAAGACGTCGGACGGAAAAGTGGCGGCGTTCAAGTTCCTGCTGCCGGCGGTGCAGAAGATCGGCGACAAGCTGGAGCGCGCGGCGACGGTCAACGACCTGGCGTCGTATCTGGGTGTGGATGCGAGCCTGGTGCTGGACCAGTTCAAGAAATCGGCGGCGGAGCGCCGTACGCCGGCAGCGCCAGCGCAGCCCGCCAGCGGGATCCCTATGAACGAACGGATCCTGCTCAATGCGCTGCTTTCAAGCGATCGCGCGCGGATTGAAATGCTTCCCATGCTGCGGCCTGCCATGACGGAGGCTTTCGTAACCCACGAAGTTTTCGAGGCTTTGCGCCATGCGGCGGAGGACAGCGCGACATTTTCTTATGCAGCCCTGGAGGGCCGTTTACAAGGTCCGGCGAAGGAACTATTGCGCGACGCGGTAACTGCCGATGAGTCCACAGGGGAATCTGTGTCCTGGGAACAAGCGCAATCCTGCCTGCGGCGTCTGGAAAGCGATTTCAGAAAACGCCACTTGAGCGAACTGCGCGCGCGCGTGAAGTCGGCCGAACGCGAAGGTCGAGTAGAGGAAGCGCTATCCTGGATGGCGGAGTTGAGCCGGCTGGAGCGGGAATCGCGAGCGACCTCCGGCGGATGACTGTTGTACACTGAGTGCATTCGAATTGGGGCAAGGACGAGTGAAGTTTTAACGGGACGAATCGGGGACGAGTGGCAAGCGAAGAAAAAGTCGGCCGGCTAAAACAGCTGATGGACTCGGGCAAAGAGAAGGGCTACGTTCTTTACGACGAAGTCAACGAGTTGCTGACGGAAGAATTTCCGGGCGGGCGCGAACTGGACGATCTGCTCAGCGAGCTGGACACGGCCGGTGTCGAGATCCTGGAAGAGCCCAAGATCGAATTCGACAAGAAGGTGGAGGAAGGCGAAGAGCCCACCGACCTGGAGCTGGTCCAGGACTTCAGCGACAAGACCAACGATCCGGTGCGCATGTATCTGCGCGAGATGGGCACCGTGCCCCTGCTCACGCGCGAAGGCGAAATTGAGCTGGCCAAACGCATCGAGCGAGGCCAGGCGGCGGTGCGCAAGGCGCTGTCCCGGTCGCCGCTGGTCATCCGTGAAATTCTGGCCCTGGGGGAGACCATCGCCAGGGATCCCTCGACGGTGCGGGACATCCTGGTGATGCCGGATCTGGTGGTCACCGATGAGAACGTCATCGAACAAGCGGAAGAGCTGCAGCAGACCATCGCGGAGATCGAG
>DATIRX010000041.1:0-5077 GCA_035469225.1 Bryobacteraceae bacterium | reverse complement strand
AGGCGCTGATCCCTTATCCGACCACGCGCGCGCTGGAAATGACCGCGCCGGTGCGTTTCAAGGCGAAGCTCGCCGAGCCGGCGATTCCGGAAGATCCCAGCACTCCGCAGGAAAACCAGCTCCCCACTTTCAACGCCTACGGGTCGTCCGGAGACGTTACAGGGCCACTGGTGTATGTGAATTACGGGCAGCCGGAGGATTTCGAGTTTCTCAAGAAGCAGGGCGTCGACCTCAAAGGGAAGATCGTGATCGCACGGTATGGGCGCAGCTGGCGCGGCCTGAAGCCGAAGCTCGCGCAAGATAACGGAGCCGTAGGATGCCTGATCTATTCCGACCCGCGCGAGGACGGTTTTTTCCAGAACGACGCGTACCCAAAGGGTCCCATGCGTCCCGCCGACGGAGTCCAGCGCGGCAGTGTCATGGATATGGCCCTCTATCCCGGCGATCCGCTTTCGCCCGGATGGGCATCGGAAGCAGGTTCCAAGCGCCTCAATCGCGACGACGCCAAAACCATCCTGAAGATACCGGTCCTGCCGATCTCCTGGGCGGACGCGCTTCCGTTGCTCCAACAGCTCAGCGGGCCGGTGGTGCCGGAAGCGTGGCGGGGAGCGCTGCCGATCACCTATCACGCCGGACCGGGACCGGCAACGGTGCACCTACAGGTCGATTTGGATTGGTCGACACGGCCGCTGTATGACGTGATCGCAACCGTTCCCGGCAGTACCGCCAAGGAACAGTCGATCATCTACGGCAATCATCATGACGCGTGGGTGAATGGCGCCAGCGACCCGGCCAGCGGGGCCTCGGTGCTGCTCGAGACGGCGCGCACGCTGTCAATGCTGCGGAAGCAAGGCTGGCAGCCCAAGCGCACGATCATGCTGGCGTTGTGGGACGGCGAGGAATATGGCTTGCTCGGCTCTACCGAATGGGTGGAGAAGCACATGGAGGAGCTCGACCGAAGCGGCGCCGTGTATATCAACTCCGATTCCACGGGGCGGGGTCCGCTGGTTTCGGGCGGCTCGGACTCGCTGGAAGCGTTTGTGAACGAAGTTCTGCGGGACGTGACCGATCCCGCGACGTCCAAGAGCCTGCTGGAGGCGGCACGAGCGCGACGGCCGGCCGCGGGACCGGCGCCCGCAGGGGCGGCTCCCGCAGCCGAGCCCCGGGACCGGGCGTTTCATCTGGAATCGCTGGGATCGGGCTCGGATTACGTGGCGTTTCTGGATCACGCGGGCGTCGCCAGCCTGAACCTGGGCTTTGGCGCGAGCGACGGCGTGTATCATTCCATCTACGACACGCCGGCGTGGTATCAGCAGTTCTCGGACGGCGACCGCACCTACGGCAAAGCTCTCACTCAGGTGATGGCAACGGTGATTCTGCGCCTGGCGGACGCATCCGTGCTGCCCTTCGATTACGGTTCGTTATCGGGCAGCACGGCGCGTTGGATCGAGGAGATTCGCAAACAACTGCCCAAGGGTGCCTCAAAGGTAGACCTGCGTCCGGTGTCCGCGCAGTTGACCAGGCTGTCCCTGGCCTCCAAGGCGTACGAAGAAGAGCTTGCCATTTGGACCAAGCGCGCCGGAACTTCCGCGCCCGACAAACTCGCAAAAGTAGATGAATCCATGCGCAGGACCGAACGCGCGCTGCTGACCGCGGAAGGCCTCCCGCGCCGGGACTGGTATCGGAACCAGATCTACGCTCCGGGATTGCTCACCGGCTATTCATCGAAGACGCTGCCAGGCGTTCGAGAAGCCGTGGAATCGCAGCAATGGGATGAGGCGAACCAGCAGGCTCGCAAGCTGGCTGAGACGCTGCGCGCCGCGGCGACCCAGGTGGAAGAAACCACGCGGCTGCTGAAGCAGGCGCAATAGTTATGCGGGGCTGAAGCCCCGCGCGGACTGAAGTCCGCCCCCCCACTCCAAACCGCTAGAATCTGGAGATGAGTTCTCGCTGGGTGATCCCGATCGGCGCTGTCGCCGTTCACATCTGCATCGGTTCGGTGTATTCCTGGAGCACGTTCAATCGTCCGTTTCAGGCGTTGCTGCCGAACGCACCCGAGTGGTTCAGTCCGCCTTACACAACCTATTCCACCGCGCTGGTCTTGCTGGGGCTGAGCGCCGCGTTCGGAGGTCCTTGGGTGGAACGCAGGGGACCACGGGTGGCCGCCACAGCCGCGGCGATTCTGTTCGGCTGCGGGCTGCTGATCGGCGGAGTTGGGCTGGCGCTCCGCCAGCCGATCATGGTCTTCCTGGGCATGGGAGTGATCGGCGGAATGGGATGCGGGCTGGGCTACATCGCGCCCGTCAGCACCCTGGTCAAATGGTTTCCCGACCGCCGCGGAATGGCCACGGGCATGGCGATCATGGGCTTCGGCGGCGGCGCGGCCCTGGCCAGTCCGTTGAACGTCCGCTTTATGAACTGGCTGGGCGCGCCCACAGCCGTGATGACGCTGGGGGCTATCTATTTCGTGGTGATGATGGTGGGGGCTCGCATTCTCCGCCGGCCGCCAGAGGGGTGGAAGCCTGCCGGATGGAATCCGCCGGAGAAGACCGTGCAGGCGAGCATCACGCGGAACGCAGCCTTGCGAACTCCGCAGTTCTATCTTCTGTGGAGCATTCTCTTTATCAACGTTACGGCGGGCATCGGCATCCTGGCCCAGGCGTCTCCCATCGTGCAGGATATTTTCGGGCAGACCGCGGCCGAGGCCGCTAACTTCGTCCTGCTCCTCAGCCTCTTCAACCTGGCGGGACGATTCATCTGGGCTTCGAGCTCCGACTATCTGGGGCGCCGCAATACCTACAGCCTGTTTTTTGCCGTCCAATTTGTCCTGTTTCTGGTGGTCCCCGGCATCGCGGGGCGCGGCGAGTGGGCGCTGTTTGAGACTTGCCTGCTGGTGGTGGTGAGCATGTACGGCGGAGGATTCGCCACCATCCCGGCGTTTCTGGCGGACCTTTTCGGGTCGGACAACGTGGGGGCAATTCACGGCGCAGTGCTGACCGCCTGGAGCGCCGCCGCCATCGCGGGACCGGTGATTGTAACCGAGCTTTCGAACCGCGCCAAGGCCGGATTGGCCCCGGGCGCCAGCCATGTCCACATCTATGACAGCCCTCTGCAAGTACTGGCCGGCTTGTTGGCCGTGGGCTTCCTGATCACCCTGCTGGTGCGGCCGCTGAGACGGTACTAAGGTCCTCCCAGAGCGGCCGGAGATCGTTAGGGAATCGGCTTATGGAGGGGATGCATGCTGTTGTCGATGGCTTAGTTGTGATCTCGCTGAAGCAGTCCATCAAGCAGGACGCCGAGCAATTGCTTCACACCGTCCTAGGCTCGTATCGCGCCACGCTGGCAGCCATGGGCGAGGCAGCCTCAGAGGCCGATTCCGCCACAGGAGAAGCTCTTCAAAAAGCCCTGCGGAATCTCAGCATCACCCTCGAGGACGGAGTCTCGGCGGACCGCATTTCCGAAACGCAGAGAAGCGTCGACCGGGAGTTGAAAGCGTGGGCACGGAACGCCTCGGAATGTTTTGGCAACAAAGCCAATGGAATACAGGACGTCCTCCTGATCGCGGGAACGGCCGCCCAGCAGGTGAGCGAGCGTGCCAGTCACCACGCCAAACGCTTCACGGAATTCACGGAACGGCTCAATGCGACATCCCGACTCAATGACCTGACGATCATGCGGCAGTCTCTGGGCCAGCACTCCGCCGATCTTAAGAGCTACGTCACGCAAATGGTCAAGGATAGCGACAGCGCGGTCTCGCAACTGCGCGCTCAGATCGCGGCCTACGAAAGCCGGCTCGAAGAAATGGAGCATCTGGCCTTCTACGATTCCTTAACCGGTCTGCTCAACCGGAGGAAAGTGGAGCGCCACATCGAAACCCGTATCCGCGCCGGGCAGGTCTTCTGCGTGATCAGCCTGGACTTGAACGGCTTCAAGCAATTGAATGACGCCTACGGGCACGCGGCCGGGGACGACCTGCTAAGACAGTTCGCCGCGGAGCTTAAGACCGTGTTTCGCGCCCATGACGTGATCGGGAGAGTGGGCGGGGATGAATTTGTCGTCCTGGTGGATGGCGATCTGGCTGTGGCTGGCGCACGACGCGAACGAATCCAACGCTGGGTCAACGGCCGGTACAAAGTGAGCGGAAATCCGGATGCACCCAAGGTGAATGTCACGGCCGCCGCAGGGGTGGCTCAATGGAGCCCGGGTGAGTCCATGCAGGACGTCCTTAGCCGCGCCGACGCAGCGATGTATGAAGCCAAGCGGTCGTCCCCGCTGGCAGCCGCACGGGCGTCGTAAGCCGGATTACCGCAGCGCGGCGCGGTTCGCGAAATCCAGCACCAGCGACGGGAAGATTCCCAACAAGAGCGTTCCCGCGGCGGAGCCGTAAACGGCGATCTGTAACAATGCGCCGGCCGCCGGCAGCGACTCGACCGACTCGCCCGGTTCCCGCATGTACATCACCACCAGAATCCGCAGATAGTAGTAGGCGGCGACCGCGCTATTGAGCAGTCCGAGCACGGTCAGCCACACCAGGTTCGCGTCCAGGGCCGCCTTGAAGATATAGAATTTGCCGAAGAATCCGCCGGTGAGCGGGACGCCGATCAGACTGAGCAGAAAGATCGTGAGCATCGCGGCCATGGCCGGCTGACGCTGGGCGAGTCCCGCAAAATCGTCGATCGCGACGTATTTTTCTCCGCCCCGGGCGAAATACGTCACCACCGCGAACGCTCCAATATTGGTGAAAGCGTAGGCCGCCAGATAGAACATGACGGCGGCAGAACCCGTTCCTGAGTTGGCTGCAACGGCAACCAGCACATAACCCGCGTGGGCGATGGAACTGTAGGCCAGCAGCCGTTTGATGTTCGATTGCATGATGGCGGCGAAGTTTCCCACCACCATGGTGGCCAGCGCGCATACCCATAGGGCCGGCATCCAGTGCGAAGCAGCCGTCTGCAGGCTGCCCAGGAACACCCGCATCAGGACCGCGAACGCGGCCGCCTTGGGTCCTACGGTGAGGAACGCCGCGACCGGAGCGGGCGCGCCCTGATAGACGTCGGGCGCCCAGCCCTGGAAGGGC